>DASVVH010000148.1:0-9740 GCA_036386615.1 Ardenticatenaceae bacterium | reverse complement strand
CTGCTAATCGTGTTTGCACCCGCGGGTGCAAATGGAGTTCGGGCTGCTCAAAGATGAGAGTAGACCCGGGTTCCGCTAGTAAAGATAACACAAGAATAGGGAGAACCTGGCTCACACCGACACCCACCTGAGTAAGGTCGTGCAAAGTAGCTCCATCTGCTGTGGCTATCTTCAATTCGTGACCAAGTACACCGCGATCTACAGTTCTTAGATTTGTACCAACACCCATATACCCTAACCAATCCAATACGGCTGCTAAAAGCTTCTGTTCTATTTTATGCGACTCCGTGCTGCCATTTACTGAAAAGGAGATGCTCGGAACATATTCGATTACTGTGTTGCGATGTGCATCAAGTACCGCCGCTGTATGTTCCCCTCGAAAACCGACATCGCTAGGATCAATAGCCCCTGCTAATGGATAAACAGGTTTTGGTTCATCCCGTAAGGGACCAAGGTACCGCACCGATGAAGAAAAGTACTGTTGAATTGCGTCTACACTACTTGACAGTAGTTCAGGCAGGGGTACAGAGCGTAGCTCAATTCGTGATTCCCTGTCAGATCTTACAGCACGACGCAACTCATCTCTGCGTTCATTTATAGCCTGTGCCAAGATGCCTCGCTTTGACAATGATAAGTACCGATAGAGGTCATACCACTGTGTAAGCGAGAAATCATGAGGTAGTTGCTTATATTTGTCGCCAAGCCTTGAATATGTTGGTCGGTCTGCTTCTCGCAATTGATCCATTAATTGCGAGAGAGCGTCTCGGATGATTGCGCGAACGTTATCATTAATAGCATAGTACTCATTCAATTCTAGCTCTCGAATATCTCTTGCGGCTGGAGTAATGAGAGCGTCCACAACTTGTCTCACCTCAGTCTCCAGAGCATCGAAAGCTACGGTAACTCTCGACGGAAGGAAATGCCGAAAAGTTCCTCCAACGTTTCGAGAACTGGCTAGGTTTTCTCTGACTCTCCGCCACCTCGTCGGATGTAAGCGCGCAACTTCAAACTGTAGCGAGTTTACTTCTTGAGCAGACAGTCTATTATCAGCTAGATCAAGTTCGTTGACGCGTTGCTCAGGTGATTTTGACGATCTAACCATTAGTATCTCTTGCTCAATCTCCTCTTCCTCAGCAGTCGCGTGAAATTTTAGATAGCTCTTTTCTAGACGTGGCTGGAGTCGGAGGAGTTCTCTTTCTTGAAGTTCATCTCGCATGGAAAAATCATATATGCAATCAATCACCGCCGTTCCGATATTAGTGAACCCGAACGGGTTATGCCGATACGAGCGCGAACTGTAGTTGGTGCGTAGTTGACGCTCCTCATCGTATGTTAACTGTAGGGTGAAGCCAATTGATATAGTGCCTTCCTCATTGGCATTCGACACTATATCACTGAATGCTCCAAGCCTCGCCATATACCCGTTTAGTATCACTGGACGACGAAGGACAGGGCTTTGAAGGGTCTGGGCGGTGAGCAACATACTCTGGATAATTGTGCTCTTGCCAGAGCTATTCGCACCTGCAAAAACTGTCAAGGGGGCAAGCTCTAATTCGGTAGATTTGCAAACGGATTTAAATTGGGCCAGCTTCCAGAACCTAAGCACTTTGTACCTCCCTTTGAACGCAGTTCAATTGTAGTTGCAAACCGTAGTTCAACAAGCCCGCTTACGGCAGATCCTTGGAATACACTTGTAAGAGCAAAACAGCGTCTTGCCACTTGCGGACGCTGTTGATGCGGTAGATGTGCTCGGCGTGACGGAGCATCTCGCGCGTGATGATCCGCTCGCGGACCTGGCTCTGGTCGAGGAGCGAGGCGCGGAAGGTGCCGGGCAGGAGGCCCGACGAGAGCGGCGGCGTGACGAGTTCATTATCCAGCCGAAGTACGATATTGGCAATGGCGGTCTCGGTGATTTCGCCGCGCTCGTTCCAGAGCAGCACGTCGTCACAGTCGGGGCGCGAGGCCAGGGCCTGCTCGTAAAGCTGGCGGTGGGTGGTCTTGTGGTAGAGGAAGGGGCTGGCAGAGTTGACGGGCGTGGGCGCGAGGCCAAGGCGGACGGGGCGGGTGGGCGCGTCGTCGCCGAGCGGGGTGGCCTGGACGGAGAGGGTGCCGTCCCGCGCGAGGAGGAGGCGCACGCGATGGGGCGCGGGGGGCAGGGAGGCGGCGCAGGCGGCGAGTTCGGCATGGATGGCGGCAGGGTCCGTCGGGAAGTCGAAGTAGCGGGCGGAGTCTTGCAGGCGGCGCAGGTGGTAGGGGAGGAGGAAGTAGCCGTCGCCCGGCTCCCAGAGGATGGTTTCGAGGAGAGAGAAGTCGGGCCACTGCGCGGTGAGGACGCGGGCCTTGGTCTCGCACTCGGCGTACTCCTCGGCACTGTCGGAGTCCCAGACGATGCCGCCGCCGACGCCGTACTCGGCTTGGGCGCGCTGGCGGTCCACGAGGACGGTGCGGATGGCGACGTTGAACTGGGCGCGGCGGTTGGGGGCGATGAAGCCGATGGTGCCGGTGTAGAGGCGGCGCGGGGTGGTTTCGAGGTCGCTGATTATCTGCATGGTGCGCGCTTTGGGCGCGCCGGTGATGGAGGCGCAGGGGAAGAGCGCGGCCATGATGTCGGGCAGGGAGGCGTCGGTCTGGGCCTCTACGGTGGAGGTCATCTGCCAGACGGTGGGGTACTTCTCGACGGCGAAGAGGCGGGGGACGCTGACGGTGCCCGTGCGGGCGACGCGGCCCAGGTCGTTGCGAATCATGTCCACAATCATCACGTTTTCGGCGCGGTTTTTCTCGGAGTGGTGCAGCCAGTCGGCCTGTGCCTCGTCCTCGGCGAGCCAGCGGCCCCGTGCGGCAGTGCCTTTCATGGGGCGTGAAGCCAAAAGCGAGCCGTCGAGGCGGAAGAAGAGTTCGGGCGAGGCGGAGCAGATGGCGTAGCGTTCGGTCTCTATGAAGGCGGCGTAGTCAGCCTGCTGCGCGTGGGCGAGAGTCTGGAAGAGGGGCCAGGGATCGCCGGAGAAGGAGGCGCGCAGGCGAAAGGTGTAGTTGACCTGATAGGTGTCGCCGCGCGCGATATGCTCTTTGATGTGGGCGATGGCCTCGTCGTAGGCGGCGCGGCCAATCGTGGGGGTCCAGTCGAGGGCGGGCGCTGGCTGGGCGGCGCGTGGCGAGGGGATGACTTCGGGTTCGGGGAAGAGGCCGAACCAGAGGATTGGGAAGGGGTCGTCCATTTGGCGGACCTGTAGGGCGTGGTCAAAGGCGGGGGCGGCCTCGTAACTGATGAAGCCTACCGCATGCAAGCCCTGCTCCTGCACGAGGGCGTCAATGCGGCGCAGGGCGGGGAGCACTTCTTCGAGGCGATGCGCCTCTACGATGTGGCGCGGCTCGCGGAAGTGGAGCCACTGTTTGGCGGCGGCATCGTGGAGGACAACGTGGTTTCGCATGAAGAGGAATTATAGTCAGAGTTGGGACGCGCCACGATTAGAGGTTCCAGTTGCTGAGAATGGTGCGAACGTTTGAGGGAAGGGGGTGTTTGGCCTGAGGGTTGGGCAAGAGGATGAGGGGGCGGGCTGCGTCGGTCTCGCAGCTTCCCCGGAGGAGGATGGCGCTGAGACGGAGATAGTATTTGAAGAAGTCGGAGGGGTCCAGAAAACGGTGACGGGCGAGGATGGCTGGATCGCGCTGCTCCAGGAGGATTATGAAGTGATGAATGGCCTGTGGGAAGTCTATGGTTTGCAGGAGGGTGTTATCGGCGAAGATGACGAGGAGGTTCGCGGTCCCCGGTGGAAGTTGGCGGAGTTTGAAAGCTACGGTATCCATGAGGCGGGCGGTTTCGTGGTCGGGCGAGGGGTCGTCGCGGTCGGAAGGGCGAAGGCGGGTGACTTCGACGTTGAAGGTGAGGCTGCCTAAGGTGACTGTGAAGTCGGGGCCGCGCGATTTATCCGCGCCGTAGTGCTCGTAGACGACGCTGAAGCGCTTTTCCTGGGCGAGGCAGTAGGCGGTTTCGAGTTCAAAGTAGAGGTCGCGGATGGTGTCGGCATCGCGGGTGCCGCGAATTTTCTTGCGAATTTTGTCTCTGTAGGTGTCGGCGAAGGCGCGGAAGCGTTTGGAGGCGAGCCAGAGCGCGAAGGTGTCGGTGAGTGGGTGTGGTTGACCGTCAAAGAGGTAGGTGAGGAGGTGGGCGGAAGACATTATTCCCCAGCTTCTTCAGAGTTCACCACTATCAGCAGGGTTACGGCTGCAATTTTGCAGCGCGCGCTTCAAGCCACCTTTTGAGGGAACGCTGGCTCTCACCAGAGGGGGTTCCGTCCAGCAGATTCTCGACGCTGATGTCCTCGTCAAGGTCAGGCCAGTGGATGCCTTCGCCCTGGCCGATGAGCCGCCAGTTGTCGCGCTCCTCGGCGGTTCCATGCAGGAGCCGGGGATACCAGGCGACGGGCGCGGAGATGGTGCGGCCATCGGATAGGTCAACAGTGAGTGTGTCGTCCGCGACAGTTACGCGCTGCGCTCGCGCCGTCTGAGTTTTAGTCGGTAAAGAAGTCATTCCAAACTCTCCAGCAGGTTCTCCTGATGTTCTTCGATAAGGCGCTGTATCTGCCTGATCTCCTGGCGGGTGAAGCCGCCACTGTTGTGTAATCGTACCGGGTCAAGCCAGAATTTGGCAATCTTTACGTCCCGCTCTACGTGAACGTGGGGTGGCTCGTTCCGGTCCCCTGCATAGAAGAAGAACCTGTAGGGGCCATTCCGTAGGACCGTTGGCATGATGACGTTCAGTCCGCCCAAAGGGAGACGAGTTGAAACCGGTCTACGTCTACGAGGCCCTTGTCCGTGATTTTTAGGGAGGGGATGACGGCCAGGGCGAGGAAGGCGAGCGTCATGAAGGGGTCGGAGAGTTCGCCGCCGAGGCGGTGATAGGCGTCGTGTAGGCTCTCGATGGTGTCAGCTACTTCCTGGAGCGGGCGGTCACTCATCAGCCCGGCGATGGGCAGGGGGAGCGCGGCCAGCACCTCGCCGCCCTGCGCGACGACGAGGCCGCCGTCCATCTCAATGATGGCTTCGAGAGCGCGCTGCATGTCGGCATCGTTGGCTCCGGCGATGACGATGTTATGGTTGTCGTGGGCGACGCTGCTGGCGATGGCTCCGGCTTTCAGGCCGAAGCCGCGCACGAAGCCGAGGCCCACGCCGCCACCCTTGCCGTGCCGCTCGACGACGGCGATTTTCAGGAGGTCGCGGGCGGGGTCGGCGACGGCCTCACCGTCGCGGAGCGGGGCGTCCTCAATCGTGTGGTCAGTGACAATCTGGCCGGGGATGACCTCGATGACGCGGACGCGCTGGCCCTCTGCCGCTATGTGGAAGGAGGGAAGGTTGGCGGGGTCTAGCTTAACGCTGGGGGGAAGGGTGTGGCGCGGCTCCGGCAGGGGGACCACGACCTCGCCATTGTGGGCGACGAGTTTCCCACCGACGTAGACGCGCTCGACGCTGACCGCCTCCAGGTCGTCAAGGACGAGGAGGTCGGCGCGGTAGCCGGGAATGATGGCTCCGTAGCCCTTCTCGTCCAGGCGGAACCACTCGGCGGTGTTGATGGAGGCCATCTGGTAGGCGAGAACGGGGGCGAGGCCAAGGCGGATGGCCTTGCGGACGTTGTTGTCTATGTGGCCCTCGGAGAGCAGCCCGGCGGGGTGGCGGTCATCGGTAGCGAAGCAGCAGCGCCGCGCGTTTTCGGGGGTGACGATGGGCAGGAGCGCTTCGAGGTTCTGGGCGGTGCTGGCCTCGCGGATGAGGATTCGCATACCCTTACGCAGCTTCTCGCGTGCCTCGTCGGCGGTGGTGCATTCGTGCTCGCTGAGGATGCCTGCCGCGATGTAGGCGTTGAGGTCGCGCCCGACGAGGCGCGGCGCGTGACCGTCAATGATAACGTTGTCGCGGCGGGCCGCTTCGAGCTTCGCCAGCACGCCCGCATCGCCGAAGACGACGCCGGGATAGTTCATCATCTCGGCGAGACCCAGCACGCCTTCCTCCTCGAAGAGCGGGGCGAGGTCTGCGGCCTCGAGGGTCGCGCCCGATGTTTCCATGTGGGTGGCGGGGACGCATGAGGAGAGCATGACGAAGACGTTGACGGGCACGCCCGCGCGGCTGTCGAGGATGTAGCGGATACCCTCAATGCCATGAACGTTAGCAATCTCGTGGGGGTCGAAGATGGCCCCGACGGTGCCGCGTGGCAGGGCGGCGCGGGCGAACTCCGGCACGGTGACGAGGGTGCTCTCGACGTGCATGTGGGCGTCAATGAAGCCGGGGGCAATCCACTTGCCCGCGCAGTCTATTTCCTCGCGTCCCTCGTAGCCCTCGCCCAGGCCGACGACGAGGCCGCCGTGAACAGCAACGTCGCTCTGGTAAATCTCGCCTGTGAGGACGTTGACGAGGTTGCCGCCGCGCAGCACGAGGTCTACGGGATGGAGGCCACGCGCGGCCTCGATGGTCTGCTTCAGGTTCATCTCTCTCCTCCTGGCCGGAGCTTGGGGCTTAAACCCCAGGCTCAAAGCTCAAGTCCACTCAAGTGGACTGCTTTCTCTTTCACCCCTAAGCCTGTCAATTACTGCGGCTCCCTGTTCCCGATGGCGTTGAGGTGCTCGGTGAGCCAGCTAGCGGCCAGTTGCAGGCCCTCCATGCTGACGGAGTGCTGGATGGGATACTCCTGGTAGGTCAGGTCTACGGGGAGGGCGGCGAATTTGTCGCGCATCTCGCGCCCGTAGCGGATGGGGATAGTCGGGTCGTAGAGGCCATGCATGACGAGGACGGGCTTTCCGGCAAGGTGCTCGTCCAGAGCGCGTTCGGCCTCGACGGGTGTGGGCCAGCGCCCGCTCATCGCCACGATGCCCGCGATTTTCTCAGGGCTGGTGAGCAGGAGCGCGCTGCTCATGATGGCCCCCTGCGAGAAGCCGCCCAGGAAGAGGCGGTTCGGGTCGAGGTTGTAGGCTCTGACTATCTCGTCAAGGAAGGCGGTGAGAGTTCGCAGGCTCTGGCGGGCCTCCTGCTCGTTGATGCGAAAGTCGCCGTTGGGCATCCACTGAACCATGTACCAACCAAACATCTGCGGCCCCATCTCGTAGGGGGCGCGGGCCGAGATGATGTGCAGGCGCGGGTCGAGGTAGGGCGCGAGGCTGATAAGGTCTTTTTCGTTAGAGCCGACGCCGTGCAGCAGCAGGAGCGCCGGAGCGGGTCCGTCGCCCGGCTCGCGCGGCGGGCGGGAGATGTGCGTGAGGGAGAGATTGGTCTGTCTTTGCATCGCTGGCCTCGGTATCGGTAGCTATGGATACGTTATTGTAGTCACTCTTGTCAACCGGGGTTCGGGCATAGATTATGCTTTTGGAGAGGTCCACTAAAGCGTGACGTTGCTTCCAACAGAGGCTTCATGACCCCGCAGATAGTTTTTGTCTTCGCGCTGCTTATCGGCGCGGCGATTTTGTTTGCAAGCGAAAAGTTACGCCCCGATGTGGTGGCGATGGGCGTGCTCGTCTCGCTGCTGTTGAGCGGGCTGATTAACGCGGATACGGCGTTCGGCGCGTTCAGCAACAACGCCGTTATCATTCTCGGCTCCGTCTTCGTTATCAGCGAGGGGCTGTCCCAGACGGGCTTCGCCACGCTGATGGCGCGGCGTATTCTGGGCTTGGCGGGGACGAGCGAGCGGCGGCTGGTGCTGCTGCTGATGCTCGCGGGCGCGGGCCTGAGTGCCTTCATGCACAACACTGGCACGGCGGCTATCTTCCTGCCCGCCGTTCTCGCGCTGTCGCGGCAGACGGGGCGCAGCCCCTCGCGTCTGCTCTTTCCGCTGTCTATCGCTATTCTAGCAGGCGGCTCGCTGACGCTGGTCGGTACGGCCCCTAACATCCTCGTGAACGAGTCGCTGCTGGCACGGGGCGAGGCACCGTTCGGCTTCTTCGCTTTCACGCCGGTGGCGCTGCCCATCCTGCTGGTGCTTATTGTCGTGACAGTTCTCTTCTACGACAAATTCCTGCCCCACCGCGAGGCGGGGCGCGGCATCATCGAGAGTTACAGGCTGCGCGACTACCTGACGGAGTTGCGGGTTCAGGAAAACTCGCCGTTGGTAGGCAAGAAGCTGGCGGATTTGTACAGCACCGTCAACGGCCACTTCCGGCTCGTCAGCGTCATTCGGAGCGACACACGGGTCTTCGCGCCGCCGCCCTCACTGCAACTCCGCGCCAACGACGTGCTGATGGTGCGCGGGCGGCTGGACGAGCTTCACGAGATGCAGGAGAAGCTGAGTCTGACGAACGAGCCGGAGTTTAACCTGAGCACGGAGATGCTGACGGACGAGGCTAGCGATATGTCGCTGGCGGAGGTGACACTCGCGCGGCGTTCGTCGCTGGCGGGGCAGACCATCAAGACGGCGCGGGTGCAGCAGCGCTACGGGCTGACGGTGCTCGGCATCTGGCGCAAGGGGACGGCCCTCTCGCGCCGCCTGACGGAAGTGGAACTGCGCTACGGCGATATTCTGCTGGTGCAGGCCCCGCGCGTCGCGCTGGACCGCGTGCAGGAGGAGCACGACCTGCTGCTGCTTCAGGAAGTGCGGGCACCACTGGCGCGGCCCCGCAAGGCTCCCATCGCGCTAGGAATTCTGCTGGCGGTGGTGGTGCTGATTGTCGCCGACATTTTCCCGACGGCGGTGGCGCTCTTTTTGGGCGCGGGCGCAATGATTCTATCGGGAGCGCTCACCATCGAGCGGGCCTACGAGATTATTGACTGGCGCACGCTCTTTATCGTCGCCGGGATGCTGCCTCTCGGCGAGGTGATGGAGACGACGGGCACGGCGCGGCTCATCGCGGAGACGATGCTGAACGCGACGGGCGACGCGGGGCCTATCTGGCTGCTGGGCGGCGTCTTTCTCGTGACGATGCTGTTGAGCGAGGTCGTCTCCAACGACGTTTCGACGCTGCTCGTCGCGCCACTCGCCTTCACGCTGGCGAGCGCGGCGGGATTAAGCCCCCTGCCTTTCCTGATGACCGTCGCCATCGCGGCGGGCAGCCCCTTCATCACGCCGATGAGTCACGGCCCGAACCTGCTCATCATGGGTCCGGGCAACTACCGTTTCAAGGATTTCACTATCGTCGGCGTTCCGGTGACACTGATTATCGGCATCATCTCGCTCATCGTGATACCCCTTGTCTTCCCGTTCTAGCAACCAGTGAGAGCCATTCAACGACGTTCTTGAGTGTGCCGTGAACCTCGGATACAATTCCATCGAGATTCGCGCACGGAGAAATGGAAGATGGCTGCTGACCTAGAGAAGCTACAGCAGGATTTGATGGCTCTACCCCCACAGGAGCAGCCAACGCGCCTGGCGCGTTGGCTGCTCGATAGAGCCGTAGACAACCTTGAAGCCAGCAATCGCGGAGAGCAAAGTAGCGCCAACGGTCTGCTAGCGCTGGCAGGCCGCTTTTCCGGTGGCCCTGGTGATACCGCCGAGCGCGCGGAAGAGATTCTGGAAGCCGGGCCTCAATAGCAGATTGCCAACGTCTCCCATTGGTTATCCTTTCGATTCAACGTCGTTCTGCTTAAAGAGCAAGCCCAGTATCCTTCCGGCCTAATACCGCACCATGTAGAGATTCGTTGATGTCGTCCAGTAATAACCTGCTCCTCCACCTACACAAATTGATCACTCGTCAGGACGAGAATTTCTTCACCGAGTCCCTGGCACACCTCCTCTGCCGCTTGCTTGACCATGAGCCAGTGGTCGCCTG
>DASVVH010000147.1:0-4423 GCA_036386615.1 Ardenticatenaceae bacterium | reverse complement strand
GAAAACCATCGGGTTCACCCAGCGCCCGTTCACGCGCATCTCCCAGTGCAGGTGCGGCCCGTTCGTCAGCCCCGTCAGCCCCGACCTGCCCACAATCGTGCCCATGTTCACCCAGTCGCCCACCTTCACGTCAACAGCGCTCATGTGGAAGTAGCCCGTCACCACCCCCGCGCCGTGATCCACGAAGACCGTGCCGCCGCGCACCGTCAACTGCTCCGCCAGCACCACAAAACCCGGCGCGGACGAAGGAATCGGCACCCCGATACCGTCCGGGTAGGCCGCGCTTCGAGTGCGAAGGTCAATCCCCTCGTGGTAGCCCGTCGGCACCCCATTCACCGAGCCGCGATAGCCGAACATGTTCGTCACGCGGCTGTCCAGCGGCACCCGGAACGTGCCCGCCCAGCGCGGCGCGGAGTAGGGCAGCGACGCGAACAGATTGTTCAAACGTTGGTTCTCCGCCCGGATGAGATTCGGGTCCAGCAGCCGCTGTCGGTCTGATGGGTACTGGACAACCTCGTCCATCGGGTAGCTTCCGTTGCGGAGCGTCACGGGCACCGTCGCGTTCACCACCCGCCCGTCGGGTCCCTTCGCCTGCAAATTCAGGTTGTAGATGCCCGCCGTGTCCCGCAGCGCGTCGAACGAGACGAGGCCCCACATCAGGTCGCACAGGCGGTAGAAAGGAATGTGCTGGTTGCCCTCCCAGCCGCGCAGCGTCCCGTACACCGTCGTCCCCGGCGTCGCCCGCAGCCAGATGAGCGCCGATTCGCCCTGAATCGCCTCCCCATCAATCCACGCCGCGAAGAGCGGGTCCGCTAGCTGCCCCGCCGTCGCCGTCACCACCGCCGCCCCTGGAATGTAGAGGCGCTGCCCGGAGTAAATCAGGTTCGGGTTCGTCAGGTTGTTCGCCTGCATGATAGCCTGCACCGTCGTCCCGAACTGCGCGGCAATCTTGCTCAACGTATCGCCGGGCCGGACCACGTACACGTCAGTCACCGTCCCGCCCACCTGCTGCTGCGGCGCGCTCGCGCTCGCCAGCAGCCGTGCCTGCGCCGACGGCGCGCCAATCTGGGCCATCGAGGTCTGCGCGCGGCCACAACTCTGGGCCTGCGGCGCGGGGAGGCTGGCGGTGGTCGTCCCGAAGGGAAAGTCGGTGGCGGCCTGGCTGGGGGTTGCCAGAGGGAGAATCAGCGCCACCATCACGAGGAGCACGGCCACAAATCGCATCGTCTTCGTCCTTCCTAATTCAGCCATCGTGGGGCACCTTTACCCCACCCCGAAAGCGCCGCAACCTGCCTTCCAAAAGCACGATGCAGGCATCATGCCTTTGAACCTCTAGGTGTGACGCCTCTCCTGGAGCGGCCCGCCGTTCGCCGTTAGCGGTCGTCGGTCGTCAGTCGTCGGTCGTCGCTCTAGCGCAACGAACAGTCAGCGTTCAGCAAACAACGCCACTCGCCGCCAGTATAATATACAAGCAACCCACTCTGTCAATCCTACGCACCTCTTTTTCCTGTCCCTACGGCTGCCACACCTCCGTATCCCCGTACAAGTCCTTCCAGCCCATCCAGTGCATCGTCTGCGCATCCAGCCGCTCCAACTGCGCCCCCGCCAGCGCCCCGGAGAGCGCCCGGCCCGTGCTTGCCTCCCACTCGCTGCCCGTCTGCTCGTCCCGCAGCGTCGCCCCCTCCCACCGGAAGGTCAGCACCTGCCCCTCGTGCTCGCGCTGCCACGCCGCCACCGCTCCGGGGCCGTCCAGCGCTACCAGCACGAACGGCGGCACCCCCTCCAACTCGCCATTCACCACCCCCGCCGCCGCCACCTGCTCAAGCGCGTATGCCCGCGCCCCCTCCTCCGACGCCACCCCCAGCACGTACCCTGTCGGCTGCGCCACCGCCGCCGCGCCACCCATCTGCGGCAGCAGTTCCGAGGGCAGCCCCAGGCTCCCGCCCGAACCCGCGCCTGCCGCCCGCTCGTCAATCACCAGATCCGTCTCCGGGTGCATCGCCTCCCACTCCTCCCAGGAAGTCTGCGTCGCCGTCAGCAGCCGGAGCCGCGCGCCCGCCATCGGCCCCTCCACCGCCACCAGCCGCGACTGCGACCACAGCGTATCCGTCTCGCCATCCTGCATCACCAGCGCGCCGTCCAGCAGCTTCCCGCTCACCCCGAAGGTCAGCGTCCGCGCCGCGCCCGCCGTCTCCGTCACCACCCGTGACGTTGCCAGCCCCACGTTGCACACCGGGCAGAACGTTACCATCACTGGTTCGCCGCCCACCGTGTCGTTGGCGACCTCGTAGCGGCTCAACAACCCAATCGGGTAGGCCCGCGCCTCCCCCCCGATGTACAGGCCCATCACCATCTCGAAGGGTCCGATGTGCGAGCGCGCCTCCGCCGCCGGAACCCTAGTCGGGTGGTCCAGCGCCTCAATCGCCTCCGGCGGCAGAATCGTCTCCAGCACGACCTCAGGCGTGGGCCGGGGCGTCGGCTCCACCGCCACAGGCGGCGCGCCGCACCCCGCCACCACCGCTATTATCAGTAATATGACGAGCAATCGTGTACTCATAGCAAACCAGCATCCCTCCGCGCCAATTGTAGCACACGGAGGAACGAGAGCCGGACCTTCATCCTCGCCACCCCTAACTCAGCGTCTCGCCGGGCCGGACCTCCAGCACCTCCACGCCGCTCCCGACCAGTTGCCGCAGCGCCCCCGGCGTGCCCGTCAGCAGCGGGAAGGTTCCGAAGTGCTGCGGCACCACCCGTGTAGCCTTCATCAATTGGATGGCCTTCGCCGCCTGCCTCGGCCCCATCGTGAAGTGGTCGCCAATTGGCAGCATCACCAGGTCCGGCTCGTACAACTCCGCGATGAGCGCCATGTCCCCGAACACATCCGTGTCGCCCGTGTTATAAATCTTGAAGCCGTTCTCGAACTCCAGGACGAAGCCACAGGGGTCGCCCATGTCCACACTCTCCTCGCCATCCATGAAGGAGGACGAATGCAGCGCATTGACCAGCGTCACCTTCAGCCCCGCGACGGATAGTGTGCCGCCCTTGTTGCCGCCCACCGCGTTCTGCACCCCCTTGGACTCGGCCCAATTCGTCAGGTCGTAGATGCCCACCACCGTCGCGCCCGTCCGCGTCGCCACCGAGACGAGGTCCGCGATATGGTCGAAGTGCCCGTGCGTGCAGATGATAACGTCCACCTGACCGATGCCCTCCCCCTTGTACTCGTCGGGACAGGCGGGGTTCCCGTCCAGCCAGGGGTCAACCAGGACTCTCTTTCCTGCGGGGCTTTCAATCAGCCACGTTGCGTGTCCGAGCCACGTCAGCTTCACGCCATTGTTCAGCCTCTCCATGCGCCTCTCTCCTTCACTATCTTGACAGGAATGCGAGTGAGTATATCACGCCGCAAGAGACGATAAAAGCCGCCAAAGCACGAATTTTGACGCTGAAAGAACAAATATTTACGAAATACTTGACTTGGAACGCGTGTTCGTGTACAATAGTAGAAAGCAAAAACTATCTAGAGGAGACTTGCTATGCCAAAGACTAAGAAGAAGGAAATGAGCCCGCGACAGGAGTGCATGCTCCACTTCATCGAGAAATGCATCGCCACTCGCAAACGCCCGCCTTCCATCCGCGAGATTTGCGACGAGTGCGGCATTAGCTCCACCTCCGTCGCGGATTACAACCTGAACCGCCTGGCAGAACTGGGCTACATTGACCGGACCAGCAAGGTCTCGCGCGGCATCGAAGTCATACGGCCCGTTGGCGCGATGCTCGAATCCGAGCAGACCATCAACGTGCCCGTCTATGGCAAGATTGCGGCGGGCGACCCCATCTACATGCCCGATTCCGACGTGAGGCCGGAGGAGTTCGTCGAGTTGGCACGCAATCTCCTCAAGACCCCGAAAAGCAAGAAACTCTTCGCGCTGCGGGTCGAGGGGCAATCCATGGTAGACGCGCTCGTGGACGACGGCGACATCGTAGTCCTGTCCCACCAGGAGACGGCCAACAACGGCGACATGGTCGCGGCGTGGATTGAGAGCCGCGAGGAGTGGACGCTGAAGAAGTTCTTCCAGAGCGGGGAGACGGTTACGCTTCGGCCCGCCAACCCCGCCATGTTCACGGAAGAGGTCATCTCCCAGCGCTTCACCTTCCCCGCTCAGGACGTGAAGGTGAGCGGCAAGGTCTGCCTCGTCGTTCGGCAGATGTAAGCGAACAACTGAATATCGAAAGGCGCGCTATCTGGCGCGCCTTTCATGTTGCCTGCGTGAAGCGAGGCTTACTCATTCCAGGCTCCACTCCGCATCCTCCAAGCGGGCATCCGTTGCGCCGAACCAGTCATCATCAACGTTTGACGGCATAGAGATACCCCAGACGAGACCCCTGTAGTCCACGCCATAAGAGCAGTCGCCCCCGTCACAACTGG
>DASVVH010000146.1:0-10400 GCA_036386615.1 Ardenticatenaceae bacterium | reverse complement strand
GGTAAGAGTGTGGGTGCCGGAAGCCGGGAAGGTAAAGGGACCGAGGAGGCGGGTGGCGACGACGGTTTCACCCCGGAGGAGGCGCATGCCAAGCGCCAGTCGGCCCTCGCCCTGTACGGAGAGGCGCAGCCGGACGGTGTTCTCGGTCTGCGTAGCTTCGGCTCCCTGAACGGTCCAATTATCTGAGCGTACACCGACGACGGCCCAGCGCTCGCGCTGCGCGTCCGAAACGAGTAGGGAATGGTAGCCGGGTTCGGGCGGGGCGGGAAGTTCGCCCCTGTAGTCGCGGGACGCGGCTTCCTGTAGGCGGGCCTGTTGGTCGCCGAGCGTGGCGGTCACTGTCTGGCCCGTTTCGGCGCGCACGCGGATGGTGACGGGTGTGCCCGGCTCGGCCCACTGCTCCTCAACGGTGACTTGCAGCGTAGGGCCGTCCGGCTCGATGAGGGAGAGGGTCGCGGTTATGGGGCCGTTGCTGGTGTTGGCGAGCAGCGCGCGCCATTGGCCGGGCAGCCCCTCGGTGGTCCAGAGGTCGAGCGGGAGATAGGCGTTGTCGCGGCTGGGGAGGTGGGCGACACTCTCACCCACGAGAACGCGGTCATGGCGGTAGAGGGTGCCGTCCGGCGCGAGGAGGTCCATCGTGACGCCCTCGCCTTCGAGAAACCAGGTAGTCGCGCTCTCGGTGATGAAGAGGGGGATGATTTCGGTCCCGCCCGGTTGGATGGTTTGCTCGAAGCCGACGCGGCGGGTGAAGCCGGGGTCGGGCAGGGGCGGCGATTCGGCGCGGTCCTGCCACGCCGCGCCCGCCGTGACGCTCTGTATCCAGGGGCGAAGGGTGGTCAGGTAGAGGTCGTCGGGCCAGAGGAACGAGGGAATATTGCCACCCATGATTTCCAATGTCCAGCCGTGCGCGAGGGGTTCGAGGCGAGTCGCGCCGGGCGCGGCGACGGCGCTGGCGGCGGTGATGCGCCCATCGTTGGGCGGGAAGCCCTCGGCCAGACCGTTTTGAGGGAGGATGTCGCCGCCGACGTGAAGCTGCGGGACATGGCCCTGTTCCTGGAAAGGGGCAAGCAGGGCGGCGTGCTCCGGCAGCAACTCGCGGGTGGCGGGAGAATCGGAGGTTGAGAGGTCGGGCACTATGAAATCGTAGGCCATGCGCGCCCCAGCGTGGGGTGTGCCGAGCGTCACCAGCCCCGCCACCGCGTCCGTGCCGCTTGCGAGGAAGGCGCGCCCGACAAGGCCGCCGAATGAGTGGGCGATGAGGATGACCTGGGGCTGGTCGGTTGCCTCGCGCGCCCGCGCCACCACGCGGCGGAGTGTCGCAACGTTTTCGAGGAGGGGTGCGGACGCGTCATAGGGGGCCATCGTGACGGAGTAGCCATCGCGCCGCAGCCATTGGGCGAGGAAGCGGAAGTTGGAGTTAGCTATCTGGTCGCTGTCGCCGAGGCCGTGCAGGAGCACGACGCGCGGCTTGTCTGGCTCCAGTTGGCGCGTTTCGAGTGGCGCGCCCACCCACCGGACGCCCCGGCCCAGCGTGCCTACGAAGAGGCGCTCACCCGCGTACAGAAGCGAGGAGAGGTAGGCGCTATCCACGTTTGGGAGAGAGCTTTCGCTGAGAGTGCCATCCTCGTTTACAAGCGCGAGACCATCGAGTGTGGCGGCAGCCAAACCAGCGGGGGTGGCGGCGAGGGCCAGGACGTCAGCGTTCTCAAGCGCTGGTACGGGTTCCCATGCAGATGACGGGGGGCTGAGAGGTTGGCGGAAGAGTCCGGCTTCGGTTCCGGCCCAGAGCGCGTTTTCTGTGAGAGCCAAACGGTTGATTGGCGGGTTCTCTGCGGCGAGGTCTGCCTGACTCCAGGTGGAGCCATTCCACGACCAGAGGCCGCGCGGGGTGCCCGCCCAGAGCGTGGGGCCGTTACTCGTCAGGGTGGTGATTTGAAGCGGCGGGTTGGCTCCGACGGATTGCCACTGGTCGTCCGTCCAGCGTTGAACGCTGCCGCCGTAGGTGCCGACGTAGAGCGTGCCCTGGTGCTCGGTGAAACTCGTGCCCCAGTCGGAGCGCAAACCATCGTCGCCAACCTGCCACGTCTGCCATGCTCCATCTGCGAAACGGGCGATGCCGTCCGCCGTGCCGACCCACAGGCCGGTCTCGCCATTGTGCAGGGCGAGGGCGTGGTGCTCTTCCAGGGGAAACTCTACAGTTGTCGCCTGCCCTTCCTGCCATTGTGCCAGGCCCCGAAGGGTGCCAATCCATAGGGTCTCGCCATCCGATGCTAGGGCTGTGACGCCATCAGAGGGCAGGCCGTCACGCCGCTCGATGGAGCCGCGCGCGTCCTGGGCATGCGCGGGCGCGGGGAGGAGGATGACAAGCAAACAGAGGATGACGAAGGACAACTGGAATGCGGAATGCGGAATGCGGAATGCGGAATGAACGGCAAGAACGGCATAACGCAAAGACGCAAAGGCGCAAAGGCGCAAGGGGCTTTCAGCAGGAGGGTGAAAGTCGCCAGCCTGTAGGCAGCGCCGCGCTGTCGTTGGCGGTCGTCCTGCCCTGGGGGCACCCGCGGTCATCGGTCGTCGTCCCTCACTCATAGCGAATCGCCTCGGCGGTGGGGATGTTGGCGGCGGCGAGGGCGGGGGCGAGGCTGGAGAGGAGCGCAAGCAGCACGGAGAAGCCGAGGCTGGTGAGAAGGAAGGAGGGCGGAAAGCGGAAGACGAAATCGAAGAGGGCGGTGGAGAGCGCCTGTACGAATGCCTGCCCCATCAGCCAGCCCAGGCCCAGCCCGACGAGCCAGCCGAGCGCGCCCAGGCCCAGGCCCTCGGTGATGAAGAGGAAGCTAATCTGCGCGTTGTCGGTGCCCAAAGAGCGGAGGACGCCAATCTCGCGGCGGCGTTCCAGGACGTTGAGGGCGAGGGTGTTGACCAACCCCGCCGCTCCGACGAGGGCGACGAGGAGCACCATTCCGCGCAGGGCGGTGGTGAGGATGCTGGTTAGCTGCTGCGAGGCTTCAAATTCGGTGAGGGCGAGGGTGCTGCTGGGGCGGAGCGCGGCGAGCTTGCGGTCCACCTCCTCAAGAATGGCCTGCTGCTCCGGCAGGGTGTTGGGTCCGAGGGCGAGGGCGAAGATGTCGGCGGCATTGTCGCGACCTGTCATGGGGGCGAAGGTCTCTCGTGGGACGAAGACTTTGGATTGCACGTTGCTCCCTAGAAAGATGGCGTTGTCGGTCACGATGCCGCGCACGGTGACGGCGCGCTCGGCGTCACGGTAGCGGAGGGGGAAGCGGTCGCCGACCTGTAATCCTTGAGCGGCGGCGAGGTCACTTGAGAGGACGACGCCAAGAGGGTCGCGGGGGTCGAGCCACTGCCCGGCGGTGAGGATGGGACGGTAGAGCGTGGTGGCGGCGGGCATGGCCCAGCAGCGCGTGGCGGCGTAGGCGGCGGTGCAGTCGCGCAGTAGCCACGCTTCGGCGTTGGATACGCCGGAGACGCGGCGGAGCGCGCCCGCATCGTCTGAGGTCGCGGCCTCGCCGAATTGTAGATAGGCATCAGCGACGTAGGTGGTGAAGATGTCGTCGAGCGCCCCGGAAACGCTGCGGTCGGTGGTTTGGGCGGCGAGCAGCCCGCCGACGGCGAGGGCAACGACGAGCATGGTGACGCCGCTCCGACCCTTGCGGCGCACGAGGTTGCGGAGGCTCATCGCGAGGAGGGGAGGCAGTTGGGAGAGGCGCTGCACGAGGCGGTCCAGCCCGCCGCGCCCGAAGCGGCGCGAGACGCCCCGGTTGTCCAGCGCCTCCTTGGCGGTGATGCCGGATGCCTGCCACGCGGGGAGCGCGCCGCCCAGCAGCGTCAGCCCAACGCCGACGGCGGTGCCCAGGGCCAAGGCCATCGGCTCCACGCGGAAGGGTGGTTCCAGGGAGATGAAGCGGCCCAGCACGCGGAGCAGCACCCAGCCCAGGCCACTTCCGGCGAGCAGCCCGACCAGTGTGCCCGCGACGCCGTAGAGCGTCGCCGCGAGGAGGAAGCTGCCGAGCACCTGCCAGCGCGTCGCGCCGAGTGCTTTCAGGATGCCAATCTCGCGCACGGACTCTGCCACCAAAGCGGCGATGGTGTTGGCGACGAGGAAGCCGTTCAGGACGATGCCGAGGCCGCTGAAGAGATAGAGCATGAGGAAGAGGGCGTCGAGTTCGCGCTTGCCGACGAAGTTGTTGGGGTCGCTGAAGGTGGGCTGGCTGCGCGGGATGCGGCGCTGTTCGAGCGCGGTGATGATGGCGCTCGCCACCTCCTCGCGCTGCGCGCCCGGCTCGAAGCGAACCAAAAGCTCGTCGTAGCCGGGCACGTCGAGCATCGCCTGCACAACCGAATCGCGGACAAAGAGGTAGGGGAGGGCGGTCAGTTCGGAGGAGAGGGCGTTGGGCAGGCGAGCGATGCCACTCAGGGTGAGGGGGCGGAGGCGATTGGCGAAGTCGCGGTACCAGATGGTGTCGCCGATGCTCAAGCCGTACTGTTGAGCGGCGGCAGGCTCGACAAGTGCCTCGTCCGGCTCCGGCCAGTGGCCCGATTCGAGGACGAGGCGGTCAGCGACCTGGGCGCTGAAGTCACGCAAGCCGAGGAAGTGGAGGTTTTCGAGGCCCGCCGCGTCGCTCAGGCGGCCCTGGCCGTAGTGGTTGAAGCGGAGGTCGGCGGCGAGGACGCCTTCCTGACGGGCGATGACACGGACGAGGGATTCAGGCGCGTTGTGGAGACGGATGGAGAGGTCGGCGCGCGCGCCACTGGCGAAGACGGCTTGTTGCGCGCGCGCGAAGCCCTGCGCCATTGTGACGATGGCGACCAGCCCCGCCACGCCCACGACGACACCCAGCAGCGTGAGAGCGGAGCGCACGCGCCGGATGACGATGTCCCGGTATACCTTGCGAAGGAGCATAGACTGTGGTGTGAGGAGGAGTGTTTGTTACACCACATTATACCCACGCCACGAAGAATGGGTTAGAGGAAGCGACGACCGACGACCGACGACCGACGACCGCTTACGGCTTGACGGCAACGGCTGACGACCGACGACGGACGACCGACGACCGCTTACGACTTTACGGCAACGGCTAACGGCGGGCGGGCAGGGTGGCTGCGGTCCCGTTGTGGGGCGGGAAGGCTATGAGTATTGGAACGGGCTACTGCGGGCGCTGGAAGGACTGGATGACCGCCGCCACATCAAGCTCTTCCAGCTTCAACTCGCGGAGGATGGTGGGGACGAGGGCGCTGACGAGTTGGATGCGCTGTTCTTCGGAGAACCCGGCGAGTAGTTTGGTGATGGCGTTGTTGACAATGTCGGTGGAGAAGGCCAGCCGCTCCTCCGGTGACATCTGGCCGAGCACCGTGTCAATGGTGCTGTCCATGATTTCTTTGAGGTCTTCGGGGGTTAGCTGCTGGATAAGCTCGTTGGCGACGTTCTTAAAGAGGCTACGCATGGTGGTCTCGCTCCTGGTGTTGAGGGATGGTCTGGGCGTGTTGAAGCAGGTTGCCTGCCAACCCTGTGCTTGATTGTTCCATACGTTAGGGGGCAGGCGCGGGTTGTAGTAGGAGGGGGTGCTGAGGCTGGATTATGTGAAGCAATGCCAACAAATGCCAACATTGGAGGGCGATAGATGTTGGCTTTAATTGACATAAGGTAAAAGAGCGGAGGTGAGTTGCGATGATAGATGTTCAACTAGCTTGACATAACAGCGCAACAATGTAAAGGAGGTGTGGCCTTGACTTGTAGGTGAAGCAGGGGTTATCTGCAATGTTGTCTGGGGTGAGGATGCCGCCGCACGTTGGGATTTTACTGGCGCTACGCTCCAGGTCAGCTACGAGTTTCATCACTGCTTACAAATTCGCTCTGGTCAATGTAGCCCGCTTGTTGTAGCCGCTCGTAGGTGGCTTCGAGAGCGGCGGCAACTTCTTCCTCCATCTGGTAATACTGAACAATCTGGAAGAGGGCACGTAGGGCGTGCGACGCCTCTTCCGTGAGGCGTTCACGGTTGGGTGCTCCGTGCTTTTCGTGTTTGATGCCGCTGCCCTCAAAGCGGTTTACTTCCTGCGCTAGCTCACCGCACTCTTCAAGGAGGCGCGTCATCAACTGAAAAGGGTCGTCACCGCGCGGGAACTTTCGGGTGAGGCCACGACTCACGAGGGGAAGTTTGTCGAACACCATCAGCCTCTATCGCCGCTACCAGAGCCACGCGAAGTGTTATCGGTCCACCGAGACTTCGTTAGATTCGCTGGTGCCCATTCTGAGGCGCGGCGCGCGGGGTTGGGGCGGCTCCTGAACGGGTGGGCTCTCCCTCTCTATCGGGAGGGTGAACCACTGGCGTCCATTGAGGGGAGTACCGAGCGGGTGGAAGCCCCAGTGGCGGTACATCTCTGTTAGCTCTTCGTTGGGGAGTTGGACCTGGAGCCGGACTTCGCGGCAGCCCCAGCGCTGGGCCGTGCGAACTGCCGCGCCCGCGACACGCCAGCCAATACCCTGCCGACGCAACGCTTCGGAGACTATGAAGTTGCTGATTTCGGCCCACTCGCCGTTTTGCCGCCGGGTCAGTTCCATCTGCGCGACGAGGTGCCCTCGGAGCAGGGCTACGAGGCGTGCCGGGCGGTCAGGTGCTTCCAGACACCAGGCGAGGTAGTCGGCAACCCACTGTGGCGGCTGGTCCGGGAAGCAGGTGGCATGCAGGTCGGCGGCGTCGTCCAAGCGCGCCTGGCGAACAAGAAGGGGTCGGGTGAGGCGTAGGCGATTCATGGGAGCAGAATTGTATCATGGTCCGGCAGGGCTGGAAAGAGGGGCTTCTCCTCGGTAAGGACACTTATAGACAAGACAGATAAAGGTTGGACATTGGCGGGACGCGACTGCCCTAAAGGATGCTCCGCAAAAGTCGCTGCTGGAGGCCGTTGGCCGGGCGTCCCCCTGCGGGGACGCTAAGGATTAGGTTCGTTACTGTGCAATCTCTAAATGTTTCGTCTATTAGTTTCCCGAGTTCGATAGCTCTGGGCAAGGGAGACCTGCTGGGGCAGGAGGGGTTCTGTTCTAGCCGCGCAGAATTCATCCGAACGGCGATTCGCAACCAGCTAGACGCGCCTGGCGGTGCGGTCGGCCAGACGGTAACGCGCCGCTCGATGTTTATGGAAGCGCTGGTGTGCGACCGCGAAGAGCTGGAAAAGCTGCGTGCCAGAGGAGAAGGAGTGGCGATTCGCGTCGTAGGGACGGTGCAGTTCGGGGAGGATATCACACCGGAGTTGGCTCTGGACATTATGGAATTGCTACAGGTGCTCGGTGTCTTGCAGGCAAGCCTTCAGGTGAAGCAGACGTTAACTTATCAGATGCCATAAGCAGGGTAATCCGGGGCTTCCAGTACCATGTAGCTCTGCTTTTGTGCGAGGAGAATTGCCCATTTCAGCGAATAATATAGTGAGTACACAAACAACAAGTTGGTCCAGGAGACCAGAAAGGAGCGGAGACAATGTACTCATGGGAAGAGTCGGCAGCAGTTCAATATCTTGAGGCGGTACGACACCAGGCTACGGTTAGCCGCCTCGCCTGCGAAGCCCGAGCAGTGCTCGCGCCATCGCAGAGCTTCTACCATCCTGCACTGGCAGAGTTGGGGCGCTTGCTCGTAGTCGTGGGCGCTCGGCTTCAGGCGCAGTATGGCATCCATAATCCCGCCACCTCTTGACGGGTATTCGATAGAATAGACAAGCCGGAGTGTAGCCCTCCGGCTTGTCCTTTTCTATCTCTCCTCTGTTATCCATCTGCTTTTATTCCCCTTCTCGCCTCGCTATTCCGCATCCCGTATTCCGCTAACATTGCGCCACGACCAACTTCTTCATATAATGGACGTTGTGATATTTGGAGCAATCGGAGCATCGTTGTGCGCGCACTGATCACCGGGGTGAGTGGCTTCGCGGGCAGTCACCTTGCCGACTTTCTGTTACAACAGGGCCTTGAGGTGTGGGGCGTCGCCAACACGGGGCTGGGCGCGGCATCGCATCTGGAGGGGCAAGTCAGCTATCGCTCCCTTGATTTGAGGGACCCGGCAGCGGTCTACCCGTTCCTCAAAGCGTGCCAGCCCGCGCGAATCTATCACCTGGCGGCGCAGGCGTTCGTCCCCGCCTCGTGGAAGGACCCCTGGCCGACGCTGGAAACCAACATCCGCTCTGAATTGAATCTACTTCAGGGAATTGTAGACCTGAAGCTGGATGCGCGCATTCTGTGCGTCAGTTCAGGCGAGATTTACGGCAAGATTAGCTCCGAGATGCTCCCGGTTGACGAGCAGACGCCTTTGTCCCCGGATAGTCCTTACGGCGTGAGCAAGGTGGCGCAGGACCTGCTGGCGGCGCAGTATTACCTCAGCAACGAAGTCTACGCGGTTCGCGCGCGGCCCTTCAACCATATTGGGCCGCGACAAAACGAGCGCTTCGTCGCGCCGGAATTTGCCAGGCAGATTGCAGAGATCGAGGCAGGCCGCTCGGACCCCGTGATGCTCGTCGGCAACCTGGAGGCGCAGCGCGACTTTTCCGATGTGCGGGACATGGTTCGCGCCTACTACCTCCTGCTGGAGCAGGGGGCACCTGGGGAAGCCTATAATATTGGCCGGGGAGAGCCACACAGCGTTCGGGAGCTGCTGGAAGGGCTGTTGAGTTTCAGCACGCTAGAGATTGACGTGCAGACCGACCCCGCGCGCTTCCGCCCCTCGGACGTTCCGGTCTCCTACGCCGACATCTCGAAGATTCGCACGGCGACGGGATGGGAGCCACGCATCTCCTTCCGCGAGAGTTTGGGCGACGTACTGGGCGACTGGCGCGAGAGAGTGAAACGGGATACGAGATACGGGATGCGGGATGCGCGATAGAACCGTGCAATGGCTCTGTAACTCGCAGTGCCAATCTCGTATCGCGCATCCCGCATCTGATTCAACAAACAAGACTAAGGTAACAGGACTGACATGAGTAAAACAGCGCTCATCACGGGAATCACGGGGCAGGATGGCTCATACCTTGCTGAACTGCTCCTGGAAAAAGGGTACACGGTGGTCGGCATGGTTCGCCGCGCGAGCACCGTCAACCTTGACCGTATCGAGCATATCCAGAATAAGGTTCACATCGTTCAGGGCGACCTGATTGACCTCATCTCGCTCGTGGACATTCTGCGCGAGTACAAGCCGGACGAGGTGTACAATCTCGCCGCGCAGAGTTTTGTGCCTACGTCGTGGCAGCAGCCGATTCTGACGGGCGAGGTGACGGCGCTCGGCGTGACGCGGGTGCTGGACGCGATTCGCCTCGTGAACCCGGAAATCCGCTTCTATCAGGCGAGTTCGTCGGAGATGTTCGGCAAGGTGCAGGCGGTGCCGCAGAACGAGGATACGCCCTTCTACCCGCGCTCACCCTACGGGGTCGCCAAGGTCTACGGCCACTGGATTACGGTGAACTACCGCGAGAGTTACGGGATGCACGCTTCGTCCGGCATCCTGTTCAACCACGAATGCGTTACGGCCTCGACACCTGTCTGGGTACGACGCGACGGGATGATTGACCTGCTCCCAATTGAGGACGTGGTTCCCCATCGTACAGATGCCAGCAAGGGGGCGAAGTATACTACTGAGCCGAAGCCTGAAAATGGTGTTGAGGTGTGGGACGCTAAAGGTTGGTCCGCCGTCACCTGCATGACCGCTACGTGGAATGGCTTTGAGAGAAAGCCGAACAAGACGGTTCATCGCGTGGCGGCGCGAGGGGCGGTCTATCACGCGACGAGCGATCACGTCGTCTTCACCTGTGAGGATGGACAGGTGACGGAGCGCCCAGCCGGAGAGGTGAAGCAGGGGGATTCGCTCGTGCTGATTCACCTGCCGGAGCCGACCAGCCGGATTAGCATGACCGAGGACGAAGCGTGGCTGTTGGGCATGCTCGCGGCGGAAGGCTGGGTGAGCGAGAAAGGGGACGCCTGCGTCACGAATCAGGATGAGGCGCTGCTAGAAGAGGTCGCCCTGTGCTGGCATCGCGTGAGCGGCGGCACAGTCTCGCGTTACGTTGCGCCGAGCGGCTTTCCTAATGGGCGTGACGTAACCCAACTCAACCTGAATGGGGCCGGGGCCTACGCCCGCTATCTTCGAGAGTCGCTTTACACGCGGACGGGGGAGAAGCGCATCCCGAAGCGCATCCTGAACGGCTCACTTGAGGCCCGCATGGCCTTCCTGCGAGGGTTCAACGTGGGCGATGGGCTGCGGAGCACGCCCTGTACTTACGAGTTCCAGGGCTTCAAGACGGCTTCGGAGGTGATGGCGGCGGGATTGTACTGGCTTGCCACGACGACGCTCCGCCAGCGCGCCATCATCTGCCTGGAAGAGCGCAAGGGCCGTCTCTATTATCAAATCAATCTCAAC
>DASVVH010000145.1:0-10040 GCA_036386615.1 Ardenticatenaceae bacterium | reverse complement strand
TCCAGCGCCGCCACCAGAAGCTGGTCGAGGAGGCTCCCTCGCCCTTCCTGGACGACGAGTTGCGGGAGCGTATGGGCACCGTCGCCGTCGCGGCGGCGCAGCGCGCGAACTACGTCAACGCGGGCACAATGGAATTCCTGGTGGACCGTGACAAGAACTTCTACTTTTTGGAGATGAACACCCGGCTCCAGGTGGAGCACCCCGTCACCGAACTCGTGACGGGCGTGGACATCGTGAGGGAGCAGATTCGCATCGCCTTTGGGCGACGCCTCCGCTACAAGCAGGAGGATATTCGCATCAAGGGCCACGCGATTGAAGTACGAATCACGGCGGAGGACCCTTACGCCAACTTTATGCCCTCGGTCGGGACCATCACCTCCCTCATCGAGCCGACGGGGCCGGGCGTGCGCGTGGAGAGCGGCATCTACGAGGGAATGGAAGTGTCGCTCTATTACGACCCGATGCTTGCGAAGCTGGTGGTTCACGGTGACAACCGCGCCGATGCCCTGCTGCGCCTGCGCCGGGCGCTGACGGAGTACCGCATCCTGGGCATCAGGACCAACATTGCCTTTCATCGTCGCCTCGCGGAGAACTGGAAGTTCCAGGCAGGCACGTTCGATACCAGTTTCCTGGCCGACAACCCGGACCTGATGGATGATTGGATACCCCAGCAGCGCCGCGCCGCCGCCATTGCCGCAACGATTCTGGCGCACCGCCGCCGCCAGCAGGCGCTCGTCATGGTTGGCGGCGTGGGCGACAGCCCCAGTCAATGGAAGATTGAAGGGCGACGCCGAGCGACGCACCGATACTGATGCGGGATACGAGATGTGAGATGTGAGATGTGAGATAACGGCGTGCCTGAAGAAAGCCTTTTGCGTCTTTACGTCCTTGCATTATGCCGTTAAAGTCGTTATTTCGTATCCTGCATCCCGTATCCCGTATCCCAAGAGGAACGTATGGCAACGACCTACTCGACCTACGTAGACGGCGAAGAGCTTGAAGTAATCGTTCACCAGGACGGTATGGTGGAGATTGATGGCGAGTGCTTTGAGGTGAACCTGCAACACATCAGCACCAACGTCGTCTATTCCATGCTCATCGAGGGGCGCTCCCACGAGGTTTACGCCACGCTGGAAGATGGCGCGTGGCGAATCCTGCTGGACGGCGAGCGATACGAGGTCAGCGTGGAGGACGAACGCACGAAGCGGCTCAAGAGCCTCCAGGGGCCGGACAAGCTGCTCGTGGGAGACGTGCAGATTAAAGCTCCCATGCCGGGCCTCGTCGTCAAGGTGCTCGTGGAGGTGGGGCAGCAGATTGAGGCGAACCAGCCTCTCTGCATCCTCGAAGCGATGAAGATGGAGAACGAACTACGCGCCCCGCGCGCGGGCATCGTCAAGGAAATTCGCGTTGCGCCGCGAGAGGCGGTAGAGTTACAGCAGGTATTGATTATTCTGGGGGAGAACCCGTCAGGCGCGTCATGAACGACAATGACAGCAGGAACCTAACGTGACGCATATTCTCAACTTCGCTCACTCCCTGGCTGACCGCTACTATCAAGAGGGCGTCCAGTACGAGGAGCGAGGCGCGGTAGACGAGGCAATGGCTGCCTTCCAGCGTGCCATCCGGGCGAGCGGCACGCACGCGCCCGCGCGCCTCGCCCTGGCCTATCATTACCGCCGCCTGGACCGTCTGGACAAAGCCTTGAGTCACTGTAACGCGGCTCTGGCTCACGAAGCCTCGGCAGAGGCGTACTTCCTCCTCGGCCATATCCTCATCGCCAAAGAGCAGTTCCCCGCCGCCTTGGACGCCCTCCACCGCTGCCTTGAACTGGACCCCAACTTTGACCGCGCCCGCTATCAGATTGCCTTCATCTACTACCTGCGCGGTGAGTATGAGGTCGCCATTACCGAGTTCCACCGTGCCGCGCAACACGAGTGTGAATGGGAGACCCTTTTCTTCCTGGGGGAATGCTACCGAATGACGCGCCGCCCCGCCGAGGCCGAGCGCGTGCTCCGCCGCGCCCTCTGCTTGACGAGCAACTGGACGCAGATTGAACTGACGCGCGGGCAACTCTTCGCCTGCCAGCGCCTCGCGGAGTTTCCGCCGGACCACGTTCTTACCCCAAAGGACCGCGCCTACTGTGATTCCGGCGTCGTCTACCTTGGGACAGGTGCCGACGACGGCATCGCCATTCCGCCCTACCTCTTTCACAACTTCACCTACGCGGACGTGGCGCAGACGTTGCGCCGCCTGCTGGCGCTTAAAGAGGCGGAGGGCTGGCATTGGGACGCCGTGCAGCCGGTAGACATCGTTAGCCTGCCCCTGGCCCTGGCCCTGGCGGAGCACCTGGGCATCGGCACCGAACCACGCAGGCACGGCACCACGCTCGTCGTGCAGGCGCTGGGCGAGACGATGGAGGGGATGCAGGATGCGATGGAGGGGCTGGCCGACGCGCGCAGCTTCTGCCTGATGGTGTGCTGGTCGGAAGAGTGGCGACCTGACCTCGTAGGTATCGCTACGCCGCTCGTGGGGTCGCTCCCCTGGTACCGCACCAGCGCCATCCCCCGCCTCTACGCCTCCCTTCTGGAACGTGAAGCAGAGTTGACCGTCTCGCAGAAACCCTCCTGGCTCGACCCCCGCTCCCCTGAACTCATCGCCGCCGACATTCTCGCCGCCCTCAAGGTCCCTCCCCCCGACCCGAACCTCCAGACGCAACTCGATTACTACCGGCAGCACCCGCGCCTGCGCTGGCGCTAAAACAGCCTCCTCATATTCGCATGATTCGCTGGCAGTTGCTCCGCGTCCTCGTTGTCTCTGCCGTGCTGGCGACGGGCTGTGCTGGCCCCGTGACGCCCAGCCCGCGACCACTGGGGGCGCGCCGCGCGCCCGGCCCCAATCTGCAAGAGGGCTGCGCGGAGCAGACCGCCCGCGACCTGGAGACGTTCGAGGAAGCATTGGCCGAAGGCTGGCGCTCCTACGAGACGTTGTGTGAGATAGTCGGCCCGCCGGATTGGGAGACGGGCAGCGGACTCCAGATTCTCATCTACGAACTTGGCGACGGCTCAGAAGTACAGCTAAGATACGCGGGCGCAGAATTGGTGGGCGCGGAGTGGCAGAGAGAGGACCTCGTTGTGGACCTCCTCGTGGGAGAAGAGTAATGTCCGACAAAGAACGGTGGCTTGCGGAAAGCTACGAGCCATTCAAGCAGAAGGGCGGGGAGCGCCGAGAGCAGTTCGAGACGCTCTCGCATATTCCTGTCGAGCCGCTTTACACGCCCGAAGACCTCGCCCTCGACTACGACGCGGAGCTAGGCTATCCCGGCGAGTACCCGTTCACGCGCGGCATCTACCCGACGATGTACCGGGGCCGCCTCTGGACGATGCGCCAGTACGCGGGCTTCTCCACCGCCGAGGAGTCCAACCGCCGCTACAAGTACCTGCTTGAGCGCGGCACGACGGGCCTCTCTGTCGCCTTCGACCTGCCCACGCAGCTTGGCTATGACGCCGACGACCTGATGAGCCTGGGTGAAGTGGGCAAGGTGGGTGTCTCCATCTCGTCCCTTGAGGACATGGAAATCCTCTTCGGCGGCATCCCGCTCGATAGGGTCTCCACCTCCATGACCATCAACGCCCCCGCCGCCGTGCTCTGGGCGATGTACATCGCGGTTGGTAAGAAGCAGGGTGTCGCCCCGCGCCAACTGCGCGGCACGATTCAGAACGACATTCTGAAAGAATACCTCGCGCGCGGCACCTACATCTACCCGCCCGGCCCCTCCATGCGCCTCGTCACGGACATCTTCGCCTACTCCAGAGCCGAACTGCCCAAATGGAACCCTATTTCCATCTCCGGCTATCACATCCGCGAGGCAGGCTCCACCGCCGTGCAGGAGGTCGCCTTCACCCTCGCCAACGCCATTGCCTATGTGGAGGCGGCGCTGAACGCGGGGATGGACGTGGACGAGTTCGCGGGGCAGCTTGCTTTTTTCTTCAACGCGCACAACAACTTTTTGGAGGAGGTCGCCAAGTTCCGCGCGGCCCGCCGCCTCTGGGCGAATCTCATGCGCCACCGCTTCGGCGCGCGCGACCCGCGCTCCTGGATGCTCCGCTTTCACACGCAGACGGGCGGCTCCACGCTCACGGCGCAGCAGCCGGAAAACAACGTCGTGCGCGTCGCGCTACAAGCCCTCGCGGCGGTGCTGGGCGGCACGCAGTCCCTCCACACGAACTCAATGGACGAGGCGCTGGGCCTCCCCACCGAGCGCGCCGCCGAGATTGCCCTTCGCACGCAGCAAATTATCGCCCACGAGAGCGGCGTCGCCGACACCGCCGACCCTCTGGCAGGCTCGTATTACCTGGAATCGCTCACCAGCGAGATCGAGGCGCAGGCCCGCGCCTACATCGAGAAGATTGATACCCTCGGCGGCGCGTCGCGTGCTATCGAGATAGGCTGGATGCAGGCCGAGATTCAGAACGCCGCCTACGATTTCCAGCGCGCCGTCGAGCGCAAGGAACAAATCGTCGTCGGCGTCAATGAGTTTCGCTCTGGCACGGAGCCGGACGTTGAACTCCTAAAGATAGAAGAGGCCATCGGCGCGCAGCAGGCCGCGAAGCTGGCCGCGCTCCGCGCCCGCCGCGACGGTGAAGCGGTTCAGAGCAGCCTGGAAGCGCTGGTGCGAGCGGCGGAAGGGACCGACAACCTCATGCCCTTCATCCTCGCCGCCGTCGAAGCCTACGCCACGACGGGCGAAATCTGCAACGTGCTCCGCGCCGTCTGGGGCGAATACTACCCTGAAGTCTTCGTCTAGCACGGCAAAGGTATTTCATGCGAATATTGATACGGTTGAATGAAGAGGAGATGGTGTGGGCGGAGGAACTGGAGGGCAATCTCGCGCGCCTTGTCGAGATTCCCCTGAGCGCCACCGTCAACATCTACGATGTGGTGCGCTATAGCCCCTACAGCGTCCGCATGGAGAGGGACGGCGCTAGCTACCGGATGGAGGCTATCGAGGAGCCGAGCGGCTACCGGGCTTACCTCACCTGGGCCGTGCTCCACAGACCCGACGCGTTCGTGGCGTGGCAGGAGCAGATGGCCGAGCAGCAAATCGTGGTGGACCCCGCCGCTTGGATTTCCAACAGCGTGCGGAACCTCATCGTCGCCATGCCGCCATACGTCTCTTCGTTGGAGATTCTGGCCCTCTTCAACCGCCACGCGACTACAGTGGAAATTATCTGCCCCCTTCTCGCGGCGCACGCCGACGATCTGGACCGCGCCAAGAGCGACCTGGACCGCGCGGTGGCCTGGGGCGGACCCGACGCCGAGCTAACCTTCGCCATCGCGGAGGCTTTCGAGGAGGCACAGCGCTGGGACGAGGCCGTCACCTTCTGGGAGCGTCTGGTTCACACGATGCGCGGTTTTGGCCCCGCGCACGAGAGGCTGGCGGCGACCTACGCGCGGCTCGGCGTCTTCACAGTCGCCGCCGCCGAGTTTGACCGTGCCGCCGACCTTACGGAAGACCCGGAGCACCGCCGTCGCCTCGTCGCGGCACGAGACTTGATGATAGACCGCTCTAAACTGTAGATTCCTGGCGGCAACATGAGGAGGAGAAGGTGGAAGAGGTTTTGACGTGGTTCTTCTCGTTTCCGCGCTATCTCCAGCTTTTCGTGTTGGTCGCGCTGGCGACGCCGCTCCTCGTGCTGCACCGTTTCCTGAATCCGCCGCCCCCGCCGCGCCGCCCTGATGCCTACGCCGTAAGGCCCGATGGCAGCCGCGCAGACCCGTACACCCACAGGTAGGTGCTCTGCACGCCCGGCCCCGCCCGCAGCGAAAGGAAACTGTACGACGATGGCTGAAGAAGAACAGGCTGAACTCCGCTTGCGACCCCGCCCAAGCGAGGCAATCTCTATTGAAGTGCCTTCTGATACACTTGCGGCGCTACAGAGGGTAGCCGCCATCCGCGATATGTCTCAAGAGGCCCTCCTCAAGTTGTACATCGGGCACGGGCTGCGTCAGGACGTAGCCCGTCTTTTTGCCGATAGGGTCTTGGAAACAACCGCAAAGGTTCTTGCGCGTCACATTCAATCCGAAGAGGAGGTTTCCGAGATTATTCGGGAAATCCAGGTCGAGGCGACTGGATAGGCCACAAATCGCCGTCTGCCGGATAAAGGGAAACGCTCTGGAAACGAGAAGGGGGCAGATGTTCAATCTGCCCCCTTCTTCATTCCGGCTGTGGATGGCTTACCTCCGGTGCAGGAGTGGCAGGAACAATGGCTTCCACTGCGTCACGGGCGCTGACTCGCCAATCATCACCTCATCAATCCATGCACTCGTCGGGCGATTCGGTGAAGATTGGTACAGGTTGAAGACGATTGTCACCTGCTGCCCCGCCCACTCGGAAAGGTTGTGGAAGTAGTAGATCCAGGGCACCGCCCTCTGCTCGTTGTACAGGTAGCGCGCTTTTGTCTGACCGCCCTCGGTGTAGTAGACGATGACCTCCAGCCTGTCACTCGTGGCGCGCGGTGCGGTCTCCGCCGTGTCAATCTTATAGGCGAAGGTGAGTGAGGGGTTGCCGCGTGGTAGAGTTACGACCTGCGAGACGGTAGTGTTGCCGCCGCTGCTGCCGTCTTCGCCCTCCACGCCCGGCTGGGCCACGAATTCGGTTCCCAGCCGGAGCGCGCGCCCGTAGTTCGGGCGATCCTCGGCCCCGGCGGCACCGTTCCCCCCTACCGTCCAGCCGTCCAAGTTCGTGTCGAACCCACCGTTACGAACTGGTGAGGCCGACGATGGCGGCACGAGGAGTGAGAGATAGGTCTCCTGGTTGAACTGCATTCCGCGATGGAGCACGCGACCATCCAGCGTCACGTCCGCCTGGCCCTTCGGTATCCACAGGTCGAAGCGCCCCGTTAGGTCAGAGACCACCCGCACCGAGCCGATGGTAAAAGGCACGTTCGGGAGCGGCTGGCTCAACATATTGCGAACCTCGCCCCTCACCCGCACGATGTCGTCAGGGACGATGGTGAGCGGAAGGTGCGTCTCCTGGTTGAACGTCATTCCACGATGGAGCACGCGGCCATCCACCGTCACGTCCCACGTTCCGGCAGTCACATCGAGGCTGTAATTCCCCTGGTCGTCTGTTGAGCCGTTCGCGGGGCCAATCGAGATGGGAACGTTGCGGATAGGTTCACCTCGCGTGTTCCGCACCTCACCCCAGACACGCACAGAGGGTGTCTCGTTGCTGATTAGCGTCTCAATAAGGGGTATGGCCGCGTTTAACGAGTTGCCTGCGCGGTCTGTTGCCTGGATGCCGAAGCGGTATCGTTGGCCGAGTCGTCCCTCTACCCAGGTGCTCCCTTTCGCGGGCTGGTCCGGGAGCCATTCCTCCCAGTCGCCGTTGTCAATCTGGATCCAGATGTCTACATTCGCCACGCCCGACCCTCTATCGCCCACGTCCCAGCGAATCTCGAAGGTCTCCGGCGAATTAGGCGGAAGGGGTGTCATCGTGGGCACAGGCGGTAGCGTGTCGCGCTCGATGACTAGGTAGGGCCGCCCACCAATCGTGAACACCTCCGAATAGTCATACTCGACTTCAGGCGTATCGTTGTTAGGCAGGTTCTTATTCGTAGCGCGTGGCAGCGCAATCTCGTACCTGCCATCGGCAGGCGTGCGCCGCTCTTCGGAACCATCTATCGAGATGATGCGCGCCTCGCCGCCCGTCGCCACGATCTGCCCCGTCGTGTCGTACCCCTCGCGCTGCCAGATGAGAAGGCGTCGTTCCTTCGTCGCCGGGTCGTAGAAGGCGACCTGATAGGCTCCATTGCTCTGGAACTCCTGCCACAACACCTCCGTGTTAGAGAGGTATTGCGCGGCGAGTTGGTAGGCCCGGTAAGCTGGGCGGTGCTCCTCGTTCGCGGGCGCGCAGTGGAGGCTACTGCTGTTCTTGACGAGGCCGAAGGCATCCCAGCAGCGGCCACTGCTATCAGGGCCGTTCCCCGCGTCGTCGTGAAGTTGGAAGTGGAAGATAGGCCCGCCGCCCGCCACCCGCGTGTACGCGATATTCTGCCAGATGTAGGCAGCCTGCTCTTCCGGCGTGGCGCGGTAGAAACTTGGGCAGCCGGGGCCGGGGTAGTCGTCGCAGACGGGCACCCCGCTCTCAGTAATCCAGATAGGCTTGTCGCCCCAGCCCGCGCCGCGAAGCGCCGTGCGTACCCGCGCGGTGAGGCGGTAGCCCTCCCTCACGTTGGAATACTGATGGCTCGTCGCCGCGTCGAAGAACCCGTTATACGTGCCTGCCAGGGGGTCGCGCGATAGCTCGTTGACCAGCTCTTGCAGGAATCGCTCCCGCTCGAAATGCGCCAGACCGCCCCAGATGACCGTTGCCGACGGGTCCACCTGCTCGATAACGAGGTAGGCCACCTTGAGCAGGCGGGCGTATTCCTGCGCCGAGCCGCTCCAGAAGAAACAGAGGTCCGGCTCGTTCCAGATTTCCCAGTAGCGCACATTGGTTCCCGCGCCGCCCCCCGGACTATAGCGATCCACCGTATGATAGACGAAGCGCGCCCAGGGGTTGCCGGAGTTCACACTCTTATTGGGACCAGGTGTATCCGTGCCATCGGTCCAGATAGGCTCATAGAGGCTGCGCGGCGGCGGCTGCCCGCTTCCACAGGTCGTCACGGCACTCGCGCCTGCCTCATCATCAACTGGTAGTGGCCCCTCGCCTACGGGGAACGGTACATCGGTGGGCTGCGGGTTCGTGCCATTGGGGTAGTACTGCCCCGGCGTCCCCATTAGGATTGCCAGCGTGCCTAGCCCCTGTCGCTCGTTGGCGCGCACTACATTGTCGTGCGCCGCCCAATTGAAGTTCCCCTCGCTTGGTTCCAGTTCGCCCCAGTAGAAAGGAAAGCGGTCCATCCGCGCTCCCGAATCCACGCCCCGGCGGATGCGGCTCTCGCTGGCGGGAGCCTGCGCCGAGTTGATGAACGCCATTCCCAACTCGGACGAGTTAATGTATCCAGAGGCCGATGGGATGGGCGCGGAGAGCGAATGAATCTCGCCCTCTCCCTCCTGCGCGAAGCTAGTCACAAGGAGGGCCGACGGCATCGCCAACAGCAGAAGCCCCCCCACTAGACCCATCAGAAAGGCCAGGCCCGCTTCTCGTCGTTGTCTCATCTGTGCTGGTTTCTCCGGGTACACGAAAGCAGGACGATACAGAAATCTACACCAGTGGTCCGTATAGATTCCCGAATTCGCAGAACCAACGCTTGCAGGAACTCAGAAGTGATTATAGCATCTGCATTCCATCTTTCCGCATTTTCGTCTTCATCCCATAGCGGATAGGAATACTATACAGAGCACGGTGAACGTTATCAATGCCACTGATGGGCTAAAGGTGAGAGAGGAGGGGTGAGCATCACAGATTAGGCCGCAAGTTTACTGCCATTCAACGGGATACGGGATACGAGATATGAGATGTGAGATAACGGCAAGATGTAGGATGTATGATATAGGATGACTGCTTACGGCTGTTTGGAGAAATCCCTTTGCGCCTTTGCGTCCTCGCCTAAAGCGCCTACTGTTGGTGCGCCTTTGCGTTATGCCGTTATCTGTTATCGTCATGGAAAGAGGCGGCGCGCCTGCCCCTCGACCTTCGCGTTCTCGCTGAAACGATAGAGCCGTGCAGGGCGGTGGCCCCCGCTCCGCACCGCGCGCGTCTCCTCCAGAATACCCATCGAGAGCACCTTACGCCGGAAATTACGCTTGTCCAGCGACTCGCGGAGGATGTGCTCGTAGACGTTCTGCAACTCCGTCAGCGTGAAACTCTCCCCAAGAAGCTGGAACGCCACCGCCGTGTATTCCAGCTTGTAGCGCAGCCTCTGAATCGCGTACTCGACGATGCGGGCGTGGTCGAACCCAAGTGGCGGCGGGTCGTAAGCCCGGTGCCACGCGCGCCCGCTCGTTACACCCGCCTGCTCCTCCACCTTCTCTGAACTCACCAGCGCGAAATACGTCACCGTGATGATGCGCGCCCTGGGGTCACGCTGCGGGTC
>DASVVH010000144.1:0-10216 GCA_036386615.1 Ardenticatenaceae bacterium | reverse complement strand
AGCTACGGGTCTTCCGTTCTAATCCCCCAGAATGGAAGAGAGCCAGGCTGCCGAAGCATATTCAGCAGTCTTTTTTGTGCCACGTCGTCGTGACATCGGAAAGGCGGCACAAGGAGGCTCGTGTTGATTTCCTTCAACACGGGGTCTCTAGGCTGTGGGCGTCCTGTACCGTGCGCGCTCACAGCTTCTCTATCCCCCGATTCAGATGTGTTATGGAGGTCAGAATGTCGTTCAAGCGTTTAGGATTGCTGTTCAGTGCCGTGCTGCTGGTGAGTTTGATGCTCATCGGCGTGGTTTCGGCTGCCTCGATGGCGGTGACGGTGACGGAAGGGGACGTAACGCGCCAGTTGGAGAACACGCCCCCCACTGACAATTGGGTGCTCTACACGCGGGCTGGCACGCCGCCGACTGCCGGGGCATTCGTTACCGGGCCAGCAAGCCCCCCACTTGGCGTGGGCAGCCTACGGTTGACCACCGCCACCAGCAGCGAGAAGGTCTTTCTCTTCAACTACGACCATGTAGGCAAACCGCTCGCTGGAATCAGCGAGATTAGCTACGCGACGTACCGCACCGCTGGCACCGGAAGTCAGCTCCCCGGCCTGAACATGCAGGTTGATTTCAATGGCGCGGCGGCGGGCGGTTTCACGACGCTGGTCTTCGAGCCTATTTACAATACGGCTCAGGGGGTGGTAGCAAGCGGCGTGTGGCAGACCTGGAACGGGTACGGCTCCGGGCGATGGTGGTCCACGACAGCGATAAACGGCCAGTGTTCAGGCGCTGCCACTGGTTGTATGCGAACCTGGTCCCAGATTGTGGCAAGTAACCCCGATGCCTTCATCACTGGCGGCTTCGGCATCAATCAGGGAAGTGGCAATCCGACGCTCAATGCCGCCGTTGATGCGCTCACCCTCGGTGTTGGTGGCGACACCTGGATTTACAACTTCGAGCCGGACAGCGATGCAGACGGCGTAAGCGACGGTGTTGACAACTGTGTAAATACACCGAACGCGGATCAGGCCGACGCCGACAACGACGGCGCAGGCGATGCCTGTGATACGGATATTGATGGCGACGGTGTAGCGAACGACGACGACAACTGTGCATCCACGCCGAACGCGGGCCAGGAAGACAACGACGCGGACGGCACGGGCGATGTCTGCGACACTGACGATGACAACGATGGCGTGGCCGACGAGGGCGACAACTGTGCGACCACCCCGAATCCGGGTCAGGAAGACGCCGACGCGGATGGCCTGGGCGACATCTGCGACAGTGACGATGACAATGATGGGGTCGCTGACGAGGAAGACAATTGTGCAACCGCAGCGAATCCGGGCCAGGAAGACAACGACACGGACGGTATGGGCGACGCCTGCGACCCCGACGATGACAACGATGGCGTGAACGATGGCACCGACAACTGTGCAACCATGTCGAACCCCGGTCAGGAAGATAACGACGCTGATGGGGCAGGCGATGTCTGCGACAGTGACGATGACAATGATGGCGTCACCGACGAGGATGACAATTGTGCAACGGTGGCGAATCCGGGTCAGGCAGATAACGACACGGACGGCATGGGCGACGCCTGCGACGCCGACGATGACAATGACGGCGTGAACGATGGCACCGACAACTGCGCGACGATGCCAAATTCCGGTCAGGAAGACGCGGATGGTGATGGGCAGGGCGATGTCTGCGACCCCGACGATGACGGGGATGGCATCCCGGATACCGCTGCGCCCACCCACGCCGACCAGTGCAAGAATGGTGGCTGGGCGACTTTCAACAATCCGTCCTTCAAGAATCAGGGCCAGTGCATCCAGTACGTGAACACCGGCAAATAAGTAGCCTCACCCAACAAAAAAGCTCCTGTCTGTGTAGACAGGAGCTTTTTGTTGCCTGCAACACCCTCAGACCCTCGTCACGAGTTAAGCAACGCGCCCCTACAGGAGCGCACGCAGGCGGCTCCGCCATTTGGCGGGTTGCCCGCTCCGTTGGATAACCGACTCAGGCTCAAGAGAAGCACGGGTGCAATCGGGCTGACAGTTCGGTATGCTTGCATCATTGAAAACGAGCAAGGGAGAGGGCGGCTGACGGCCTCTCACACAAGGGTTGCGATAGAGAAGGTATGCACCAGCGAAAGAGTACGCTTCAGAAGCTTACCGTGTTCCTTTTCCTCCTGCTGCTGTTGGCGCTGGCAGCCTGTACGGGCGGGGCGGGACAACCGGAGACGATAGACGGAGCCACAGCGACCCGGCCAGTGGCGAACGAGGCACCTGCGACGCCCGGCGAAGGGCTGTGCCCGGAGGTGCCGCGCCCGGCGCTGGTGACGAACCCCTCCGGCGGGGCTGAACCGTTCCTCGTGGTGATGAGCCTGGACGGTGAGGTGACGTGCGAGATCGGGATTGAAGGCCCGGTCGGCAACCGCCAGGTGGTCAGCGCGGGCGGCAGTCTCTTCTACCCTGTCATGGACGCGGCAGGGCAGACGGTGGTGCTTTACCGGATCGGCCCGGACGGCAGCAGCCAGCCGCTCGACTTTACCGCGACGCAGGCCGAGAGCCTGGGGTCGTTCATCTTCACCGTGTCGGAGGACGGGCGGAAAATCGCCTGGGCGGTCGTCCATCCGGGCGGTTCAACAGGCTCGCTCTGGGTGGCCGACAGCGACGGAGCGAACCGGAGCACGCTTCTGGACGGCATCGCGCTGACGGTACAGGAGGTCTCGCACTACCTTCAGCCCGTGCGCTTCAGCCCCGATAACACGATGCTTTTCTACGCTATCCAGCCGAGCCGCCACCCCGCCGTGTGGACCATCATCCGGGGCCGCTATCACAAACTGTTCAGCGTTCCTGCCGCAGGTGGAGCGCCGGAGCTTATCTTCGACTGCACGCGGCAGGGTCTCTTCCTCTGCATCGGCGACTTCACGCCCGACGGCAGCGCCTACGCCTACACCCACATAGACCAGAGCGTCATCCACGTCATAGGGCGGGGCGGTGCGGTGCTCAACACGCTGACGCCACCCGCTACAGATTACGTTGGCATGCCGACCTTCGGCCCAACCGGAGAGCTAGCCTTCGTCTCCTGGAAGTTGAGCCTTGAGGATGGGGTGCCCGTGCCCCGGCCCGGCCACATCAGCCTCCTTGAGGCTCCATACACGGGCGACATGGAGATAGTGTTCAGCGCGGACGGCGTGGCGAATATCGCGCGGTGGATAGACGAGTCGCATCTGGCCTATGTTCAGATGTACGGGCCGACGGGGGAGCTTGCGATTGTGCAGGTTCACGGCGAGGGCCAGCCCGTGTCGTATGAACTGCCGGGCGCGGGCAATCTCAGCGCGGTACTTCGGTAGACGACCGACGACTGACGACCACTCACGGACTATGTCAAGAGCGCAGGATTATGACAAGTTGTGGATACCACAGAAGTAGCGCTACAGGAGGTGCATCATGGATGGTCGGAGCAAGTTCAGGCCGCGTCTCGCGGGGATTCTGCTACTGGTTCTGCTGGTGTGGCTGACGGCGTGCGCCACCAGCATGCAAATGACGCCGCCTGATAGGGGGATGCCTCCCCCGGCAGAGGAAACGGCACCCGCACTGCCGGAGCCAATCGAGCCAGCCGAGGAAGCCGAGGCCGAAGCGACGATGCCCGCCGCGACTCAGGCGGGGCTGTGCCCGGAGGCGGGCCGCCCGGCGCTCCTCCTCAACCCCAGCGCGGGCGGTGAGCCTTACCTCAACATGGTGAGCCTGGACGGGCAGGTGGAGTGCGAGTTGGCACTGGCCGCGCCTCTGCGAGGTCCGATTTCCAGCGCGGCGGGCAGCCTCTATTACGCCCTGATGGACGCGGAGGCGCAGACAGGGCGGGTGTGGCAACTGACGCCCGACGGGGCCAACCAGCCGCTCGACTTCACGGCGACGGAGGCGACGGGCATGGGCATCGTGACGCTTCTCGTCTCGCCTGACGGGAGTAAGATTGCCTGGGGCACTCAGGAATCGGTGGGGCCGGGGGAGTTCGCCACCTACCTCTGGGTCGCGGACATAGATGGCTCGAACAAAGTGGCCCTGCTGGACGGGGTCGCGGGCGAGGGTGGGTTCCTCGTCCCGCAGGCGGTGCGTTTCAGCGCCGACAACTCGACGCTCTATTACGCCTTCCACCCGCAGGTGCATCACCCAATATGGTCCTTCACGACGGGCCGCTACGGCAACCTGTACCGCGTGCCCGTGACAGGCGGCGACCCGGAACTGCTCTTCGACTGCCAGAGCGAGGGCCTGAGCCACTGCATTGGAGACCTTTCTGTGGACGAGAGCGCGATTGCCTACACCGACACGCGCGACGGGACCATCAAGGTGCGGGGGATTAACGGGGAAGTGCTGGGCACCATCACGCCACCCGCGATGGAGTATATTGGCCCGGCACTCTTCTACCCGGCGCGAGAGGAGGTGGTCTTCACCTCGGCACAGGTGGAGGAGAGCAGTACGGGGCCGGGGCTGCCCCTGCCGATGCCGGGCTTCCTCAGCCGGGCGCAAGCTCCCTACACGGGTGAGCCGGAGGCGCTGGCGGGCCTCGACAGCATCACGCACGTTGTGGAGTGGGTGGATGGACCTCGGCTGGCTGCCTTCTACGTGAGCAGCGCGCAGGAGTTCGGCGTGGCGGTTGTATCCGTAGACGGAACAACGGAGCCAGTGTTAATCCCCATGCAGAGCTTCATGGAGTTCGCTGGAGTCATCCACTAGGGCACGCCGACGCGGGAAATGATAAGGGGGTTGAGTGTTTAGACCCGCCCCCTTGCGTTTAGTCGTTGATAACGAATTCTGGAAGAGGCGCGCCGAAGATAGGCACGAAAACGAGCGCGACAATACTCACTCATCACTTAATGAGAGGGACGCTCCTGCACGGGAGTGCTGTTGTGGTACTCTGACAAAAGAACGCTACAACAAAGCAGATTGGGTATTCTTGTTGATTAAAATGGGTACTGGCGTATTCTACGCGTTGAAAGTGCCAGAGGTGGTCTCTAAAATGCTCTTTGTGCTGTCAGTGACCGTAAGAACCTGTAGGGATTGTTCCATGTTGGGAGCACGGTTATCACTACAAAGTGCAACGAAAGGGAATATCAAATGGATATGAGACAACGAGGAGCCACGAGACTTAATTCGGGCAAGCGACTGGCTCTGGCATTCGCGCTACTCCTGTCGGTGCTGGTCGCCCAGGCTCCGCATTCCGTAGCGCTGGCTCAGGGGGATGGCACTGAAGTGGAGCCGCAACAGCAGACTCAGCCCCAGGCCGAGAACGACGACAATGACTTTCCGTGGGGACTGCTTGGCCTGCTGGGTCTGGGCGGGCTTGCAGGACTGCGGCGTCGTGAAGAGCCGCACCGTGTAGAGCGAGTGGATCGAACTGACACGACTCGACACTAGAGAGCACAGCCACATACCACATCCTTCCTATTAATCCGGTCGGGAACAGAGGGCGGCTTGAAGTGCCGCCCTCTGTTCTTTTGCAGGATAGCAATCAGGATGATTCAGGTTGTGCAAGGGTCATCCAGTGCCTCATCCGGGGCGAAACCTGCTCAAAACGCACCAACTTTGCGTTCATTGTTATCCTAAAAAGAAGGGGCACAGTATGAGTATACTGTGCCCCTTCCACTTCAGAACCCGCGCTTATGGTTGAGCCTGCATCGCCTTCCAGACGCGCTCCGGCGTCGCCGGAATCTCGTTGAGCCAGACGCCCACCGCGTCGTGAATCGCGTTCACGACAGCAGGCGCGACGCCATCCATCGGAATCTCCGCGACGGCCTTCACGCCGAAGGGGTGCGACGGCTCGAAGGTCTGCACGAAGGTAACGTCCAGCTTCGGCATCTCGTGGGCGGCGAAGATGTGATAGTCCGTCAGGTCGCGCTGGAGTGGGCGGCCCTGCTCGTCGTAGGTCATCTCCTCGCACACCGCGTAGCCGAGCGCCTGCGTCATGCCGCCCTCGACCTGCCCGCTCGCCGTCGCGGGGTTGACAATATGGCCGGAGTCCACAGCCATCGCCAGGTGCTCCACCGTCACCTGCCCCGTCTCCGTGTCCACCACCACCTGCGCGAACTGCGCGGCGAAGGGCGGTGGCGATTCCGGCGAGACGTAGGAGCCGATGCCCATAATCTGGTGCTGCTCCTCGTGGTGCAGCGAGTTCAGCGCAATCTTCTGGAGCGCAATCTTGCGCCCGTCCGGTGCCCAGGCGCAGCGGTCAGCCAGGTCAATCTCGCCCGGCGTCACGGGCGCGGGCGTCCCGCCATTGGGCCGCTGCACGGCACTCTGGCGCTCCTCCTGGTCCCGGTTGAAGAGCCGCGCGGCGACCTTCTGAATCTGCTCGGCGCACTGCTCCGCCGCCTTCACCGTCGCGTAGCCGGAGATGTAAGTCGTGCTGGAGGCGTAGGCTCCCTTGTCGAAGGGCGTGAAGTCCGTGTCACTCGAATAGACGATGAGGTCATCAATGGGGCAGCCCAGCACCTCCGCCGCCATCTGCGCCAGCACAGTGTCCGAGCCGGTGCCCAGGTCCGTCGCGCCGACGAGCATGTTGAACGAGCCATCGTCGTTCATCTTGATACTCGCCGCGCCCATGTCCAGGTAGGGAATCGCCGTCCCCTGCATCACCAGCGCCACGCCGACGCCACGCCGCAGGTGCGGCTGGCTCGGCACCACGCGCCACGACGAGTCGCCGGAGCGCCGCTTCTCGTCCCAACCAATCATCTTCGCTCCGCGCTCGGCACACTCCGGCAGGCCGCAGGTGTTGATGATTTCAGGCTGCGGCTCCCGCCCCTCCGACCACGCCCGCGAGAAGGGGTGCTCGTCGCCCTCCCTCACGGCGTTGCGGAGCCGGAAGTCGAGCGGGTCCAGCCCCAGCGCGTGCCCGATGCGCTCCATGTGAACTTCGAGCGGCAGGAACCCCTGCGGGCAGCCGTAGCCCCGGAAGGCCCCGGCGGGCGGCGTGTTCGTGTAAACGATGTCCGCGTAGAAGCGGATGTTGGCGTACTGGAAGCCGTCCGGGTGGTCGCGCCAGAGGCCGGGGTAGAGCGCCATCCCCTTGTGGCCCGTGTTCCCCGCGACGGTGAGCGCGTGGCAGCCGTAGGCCCCCGTGTCGCTCAGGGCGTACATCTCATTGGCGACGATGGTGCCATCATTGCGGACCCCTGTCTTTAGCCGCACCCGCATCGGGTGGCGGGAGCGCGCGGCGATGAACTCCTCCTCGCGCGTGTACTCGTAGCGCACGGGGCGGCCCGTCTCGATAGTCAGGTGCGCCGCCACATCCTCTATCATCACCTCCTGCTTCCCGCCGAAGCCGCCGCCGATGCGCGGCTTGATGACGCGAATCAGCTTGGGTGGCAGGCCGAGCACCGGGGCCATGATGCGCCGGACGTGGAAGGGCACCTGCGTGGAGGTGCGAATCACGAGGCGGTCATTCTCGTCCCACCACGTCACCACGACGTGCGGCTCGATGCTCGCCTGCTGCACCTTCGGGACGACGTACTCCTCCTCGAAAATCTGGTCCGCCTCGGCGAAGCCGCTCTCCACGTCGCCGATGTCAATCCGAATCCTGGCCGCGATGTTCTGTTCCGGCTCCGAATCGGAGAAAGGCACGAACTCCGGCTCGTCGTGCAGCACGACGGCCCCCTCCTTCATTGAGTCGCGCGGGTCGAGGATGTGAGGCAGCGGCTCGTACTCCACCTCGATGAGTTCCAGCGCACGCTCCGCGATTTCGGGCGTCTCGGCGGCGACGAAGGCCACCCGGTCTCCAACGAAGCGCACCTTGTAGTCAAGCGAGAACATATCGAGCGGGCCGGGAATAGGGTCGCTCTGCCCCGCCGTAGAATAGACGACGCGCGGCAGGTCTTCATGAGTCAGAACCGCGTGGACTCCGGGCAGCGCACGCGCCCTGCTCGCGTCAATGCGCGTGATGCGCGCGTGCGCGTGCGGTGAGTGGAGCACCTTCGCGTGGAGCATCCCGCGCATCTCGATGTCGTCGGTGAAGGCGGGTTTGCCGAGCGCCAGCTTCACCGCGTCCACCTTCACTTCCGGCTTGCCCACGATGTCCCAGTTGTCGGAGGGGCGGCGCACGCGCATCGGGCGAATCTGGGTGCGCGTCGCCGTCATAACGTTGCTGTCATCGTCGTGGTAGGGCGGCGCGACGGGCTGCCCGCGCCCGAACACCTCATCCTCGTCATCGTCCGGGCGCGTCGGCCTGAACTCCGGCCCTTCCGGCGTCACGTCGGGCCATTCCGGCGCGTGCCCGCGCAATTCCGCCGCCGCGTGAAGAATCGCTTCAACGGGCTTGACGTAGCCTGTGCAGCGGCACAGCACGCCCGACAGGCACTCGCGCACCGCCTCCTCGCTGGGGTCCGGCTCCTCTTCGAGAAGCGCCGCCGCTGCCAGCACCATCGCGGGCGTGCAGTAGCCGCACTGGATGGAACCATTGGCCGCGAAGGCGCGCTGGAGCGGGTGAAGGTTGCGGCGCGTGCCCATCCCCTCAATGGTCGTCACGCGGGCACCATCCGCCTGCGCCGCCAGCATCACGCAACTGACAGTGGGGCTGCCGTTGACGAGCACGGCGCACGCGCCGCACTCCCCCGTCTCGCAGCCGTGCTTCACGCCGAAAAAGCCATTTCGCCGCAGCAGGTTCAGCAGCGGCTCGCTGGCGGTGGTTTCAAGGGTTTGAGGTTCACCGTTGATGTGGAGGGTGATGAGCATGGGTTCCTCTTAGATATAGGACGAGAGCGACAGCCTGTTAGAACACAGGCTAACTAATGTTTGGAGCTATTGACTGTGGTACAATAGCAGGACACAGCACTCAGCAGAAAAGGAGGCCGAGATGACATCCAGAGTTATACCAGCAATCTACGAAAATGGGGTCTTGAAGCCCCTGGAACCCTTAGACCTCGTGGACCAGCAGACGGTCTATATCACAGTAGCATCGGAAGATGAGCAAACGGATGAAGACCCACTGGAAGCATGGCACTCTGTCTATGCTGATCTGACTGAGGAAGAGGTGGCCGAGATAGAAGCCATCGCCCTCCAGCGTGACAATTTTATGAGTCAGTTGCCCAAAAATGATGCCTCTTTGAGCGCGTTCCTGGTCTAACCGTCACAAGCTGGCGTTAACAGTCTCGCCTGGCCTTACATTAAGCTGCGTCCCACCAGAACAGGCAGCATCGCTGCGCGATACTCAGCCGTAGCGAGGTGGTCAGATTGGATGGTCAGCCCCTCGGCGGCGCGGGCAATAGCAGCGTTGAAAGCCTCTCCGCCAATCTCTGTGCCCTGTAGCGCATCCTGCGTGGCGACGAGGCAGGCCGGGGCACTTCCAAAGCCAACGGCGGCGAGGCGCGCGTCGCGTATCGTGTCACCCTGCCTGCTGAAAGCAGCCGCCACGGAGAGAATGGGCTGGTCCATCGGCGTGCGGGCGATACGTTGCAGCGAGGCGCGTCTACCCTCGCCGAACGCGGGCAGGCGAACCTCTGTGAGGAGCGCGCCCGGCTGAAGCAGGTAATCGCGCCTGCGGTAGAAATCATCAAGTGTAACGCGCTGCTGCGCGCTATCCACGATGGTTACGGTTGCATTCAGCGCCAGCAGCGCCGCAACGAGGTCGCTCGTCGCGGCGCGGGCGATGAGCGTGCCGCCGAGCGTGGCGCGGTTCCGCACGAGGCTTCCAGCACTGTAGCGCGCCGCCTGGACGAGAAAGCCTTCCGCGTAGCCGCGCACCGTCTCATCTTCCATCATCTCGACCAGCGTCACCATCGCACCGAGCGACAGGCCACCGTCCGCCTGGAGTGTTATCCAGTCCAGTTGCAGGTCTTGCAGGTCTACGACAGCCTCCACCTCGCGCGGTGGCCCCCCAACAAGCGAGGTGCCCCCGGCAAGCGGCACGGCACGGCCCCGCCCCTCGCGCAGCAGGCTCAAAGCCGTGCGGAGGTCAGGCGGGCGGTAGTAAGTAGCAATGTTGGAGATGGGCATGGTTCTCTCACTCGTTGCAATCAGGGGTGCCGTATGGTAATCTTTTCACGCAGATGTCAAAGGCAATGTAAGGCAGGAGTCAAAAATGAGCGCGCTTCCCAAACAGTACATCGTGGACGAGACGGGTCAGCCCGTTGCGGTCATCGTGCCCATTGACGAGTACCAGAAGCTGGTACACGGGCAACCCGCCAATGGCGAGAGTCAGACGGAGACGCCGCAACGCAAATCCTTGTATG
>DASVVH010000143.1:0-4641 GCA_036386615.1 Ardenticatenaceae bacterium | reverse complement strand
GGCTGATCTCGGCCCTCGTCAAGGTCCATCGGTACGCCTGCAACGGCTGCGGGTGGAGTGGGTTGTGGCGGGCGTAAAACAAACGGAACAAGCGAACCTGCAAGGAAGCGAGATGAATCGGCGAACAACTCACGCGTGGCTGTTCTTTGTAGCCGGGCTTGTCCTCATACTGGCTGCGGCGCTCCTCTCCTGGAAAACGTGGTCTGGGGACCTGCCGCGCAGGAAGCGCAAGCCTGCGATGGCTGAACTCCCCACGAGCCCAGCTTCAGACCCGGTTGCTTTGACGGGAAATACGGTGCTCGCGCCAGCGCTTACACCGACATCCGCTTTGCGACCCGAGCGAGCGCAATCTGCTCCAGCGCGTAACCCTGACAGACCTGGTCAAGCCTTGGCGGTGCCGAAACTGTCACAAGAAGCCGCGCTCATTGGTCTGGCTCTCGGCCTGGCTCTACTGGCGGGGATCGTGGTGGGTAACATGTGAGGCCGCGCAGATGGCCATGGACGGGCTGGCGGCGCTGGGCGTCATGCCGTAGGGGAGGATTAGCAGATGAGTTGCAGGAGCGGTCGGCACCACGCCTACTTGCCGCGCTCCCCCGCCTGCCCTAAACTCCCGCCGCAGCCTTCACCGTCCGCCCTCGTCTCCCTTAGAAAATCTACGCCATGACCGCACTTGCGCCGAAACAACTCCCCCTTGAACTCCCGCCACACCGCAACCACTATCTCTTCTCCGGTTACTACCTCGATAACCGCGTTCAAGAGCGCCCCGAATGGCAGGCCGCCGACGCGGAGGCGCAGGCTGCCCTCGCCACGCTGACGGCGCTCTGGCAGCAAATTCGCCCCGAAACCCGCAACCTCAATGAGAGCCAGACTGAACAGCAGTGGATTCAACCTGCCCTTGACGCTCTGGGACACAGGAATAGTTACAACGTTCAGGTCAGTATCGAAACGTCGCGTGGCACCAAGAAGCCTGACTACATCTTTTATCCAGGTCCGGAGCATCTTAAAGCTGCCCAGCAACGCGGGGGCGTTTTTGCTGAAAGTGACCTCGTTCCTGCTCTCGCGGTTGGCGACGCTAAAGCCTGGGGCCGCTCGCTCGATGTAGCGGCAAAGGGCGCTCGCACCCTGGAACAGGAAATCAGCGCTAACCCCAGCGTCCAGATAGACTTCTACATTCGCCATACAGGTCGTCCATGGGGTATCTTGACTGACGGCCAGTACTGGCGGCTCTATCACCGCGATACATCCAAGAAGCTGGATGTCTACTACGAGGTAGACTTGCTGGCCCTCCTTGAAGCGGGCGACCTGAATGCTTTCAAATTCTTCTACCTCTTCTTTCGTCGTGACGCCTTCACCACTGGCTGGCTGCAAGCCGTCCTTGACGAGAGCCACAGTTACGAGCGGGGCGTAAGCAAAAACCTGCGAGATCAGGTTTACGAAGCGCTGCGCGAGTTGGCGCAGGGCTTTCTGGATTACACGCCCAACGGCCTGCAGCCCACGCCCGAAACGCTCAGGGCCATCTACGACAACAGCCTCATCGTTCTCTACCGCCTGCTCTTCATCCTCTACGCCGAGAGCCGCGACCTCCTGCCCCTGAAAGAGAACGCGGCGTACCGCGAGTCCTACAGCCTCGACGCCATCAAGAACCGCATCGCGCGCGACGAGCAGCAGGGCCGCCGCGCCGTCCCCTCCGTCGCCAGCCTCTGGGCCGAGCTACGCGGACTGTGGACCGTCCTCAACGAGGGCAACGCGCACCTCGGCGTCCCCGCCTACAACGGTGGCCTCTTCAACCCCGAACGGCACCCCTTCCTCGAACAGCACCGCGTCGGCGATGCCCACCTGCGCGCCGCCATTGACGGCCTCGCCCGCGTGCTGGACCCCGAAACGGGCCGCAGGGAGTTCGTGGACTACCGCGACCTCGAAGTTCGCCACCTCGGCTCCATCTACGAGGGGCTGCTGGAATACAACCTTCAGGTGGGGGAGGACCGCCGCGTCGCCCTCCTCACCGACAAGGGCGAGAGGAAGGCGACCGGCTCCTACTACACGCCCGACTACATCGTCCAGTACATCGTCGAGCAGGCCGTCGGGCCGCTCCTCGACGCGCTGGAGGAGCAGCACCAGCCCGAAGGGAGCGACGAGGGCAAAGTCAACTTCGCCCGCGCCGTCCTCAACCTCAACGTTCTGGACCCCGCTACTGGCTCCGGCCACTTCCTCGTCGCCGCCACCGACTTCATAGCCCGCCGCCTCGTCGAGCAGGAGGTGGACACCACGCAGGGCCTTGAGGGCGAGGCCGCCCTGAACTACTGGCGTCGCCGCGTCGTCCAGAGCTGCATCTACGGCGTGGACCTCAACCCTCTGGCTATCGAACTCGCCAAACTCTCCCTCTGGCTCAACACCGTCGCCCGCGACAAGCCCCTCTCCTTTCTGGACCACCACCTCCGCGCGGGCAACTCCCTCGTCGGTGCCCGCGTCGCCGACCTCGGCATCGGCGGGCCTCCGCAGAGCAAAAAGAAGAAGCCCACCCGCAAGCAGGAGCGCGAGCAGCGCGAGGCATTGGAGGCCGGGCAGCAATCCATGCTGGAGGACGAAGTGTTCCTCTCCGCCATCCGTGACGCGACGGGCTTCATGGAGCAGATTGAAGCGCTTCGGAGCGACACGCTGGATGAGGTCCACGAGGCCGAGCGCATCTACCGCGAGCAGGTCCGCGCCCACACCGCGAAATACCGCGCCCTGGCCGACGTGTGGACCGCGCGCCACTTCGGGCTGGGCCTGGACGACACCCTCTGGGCCGGACTCGTCCAGCACACCCTGCGCGGCGGCTTCGACCTGCCCCGCTACGCCGAGGCCAAAGAGCAGGCCCGCGCCGTCGCCGGGCAGCACCGCTTCTTTCACTGGGAACTCGAATTCCCCGAAGTCTTCTTCAACGAGCGCGGGCAGGTGGACGAACAAACCTCCGGCTTTGATGCCGTCATCGGCAACCCGCCTTATGTTCGGCAGGAGCAACTTTCACCCCTCAAACCGTACTTCGCCCAAACCTACGAAAACGTTTACTCTGGCACGGCTGACCTCTTCGTCTACTTTTTTGGTCAAGGGTTGCGCCTGTTGCGACAGGATGCCCGCCTCTCCTACATCAGCAGCAACAGTTGGCTACGCGCCAACTACGCTACATCGCTACGAGCATACTTGCGCTCGGAGATTACAGTGGAGACCCTTGTTGATTTGGGAGACAATCGCGTCTTTGCTGACGCACCCGATGTCTACCCTGCTATTCCAGTTGTCCGTCGTACATTACCTCCTGTTGATTATGTGGCGCAGGCAGCGATTTTACGCGTGCTGAAGGCTTATTGAATTTTGAGCAGCAAGTGGTGGAAAAACTCTCGCCTGTCTCAATACAGGATCAATCAGATAGCGGTTGGCAATTAGACGATACCACGCGAGCAGTATTCGTTAAGTTGCTCTCCACTGGAACGCCACTTGATGATGCGGTATTAGGGAGAATGTACAGAGGGGTACTTACTGGACTAAACGATGCCTTCATATTAGATCAAGCTACGCGTGATAGGCTGTTGGCTATGGATGCTAATAGCCAGAAATTGATCAAGCCCCTATTACGCGGGTCAGACCTACGCCCCTGGTATCAAGAAAATGAAGGACGTTGGTTAATTGTGATTCCCTCAGGTTGGACTTCAAAAACATTCGGGGTTGGCTTGACAGAGGAAGAAGCTTGGAGCAATTTTCAACGTCATTATTCATCAGTAGCTTCATATTTGCAGACGTTTGCAGAGGCCGCGCGCAAGCGTCTAGATAAAGGGGAATATTGGTGGGAGCTGCGGTCGTGTAACTACTATGACGAGTTTGAAGCACCAAAAGTCTTCTGGCCGGATATAGCTAAGATTCCACGCTTTTCTTGGGATGCCACAGGATTTTACGTCAACGATAAAGGCTTTTTCGTTGTGCCGGAACATCCTTATATTCTTGGTGTCCTACAATCTCGTGCAAGTTGGCTTTGTATCTCTAAACTTTGCGTGCCTCTTGGAGAGCGGGCTGGTCTGATCCGTTATCAACACAAGAGCCAGTTTATCTCGCGCCTTCCAATACCGCAGGCATCTGATGAGACAAAAGACACCATTGGTGGGCTGGCAATGTCAATCACCGAGCATGCTAACGCCCGCTACACCTTACACCACCGTGCCCGCCATCGCATTCTCTCCGACCTCGGCACCCCTGACCATTCCCTCAACCAGAAACTCACCTCCTGGTGGGAACTCGACTTCCCCGCCTTCCGCCGTGAGATTCAAAAGGTCTTCAAACACGACATTCCCCTCAAAACCCGCGACGAATGGGAAGAATGGCTCGACGCCCAGCACGCCGTCCATCAACGGCACACCACCGAAATCATCCGCCTCGAGACCGCCCTCAATCAGCACGTCTACACTCTCTTTGACCTCACCCCTGCCGAAATCCAAATCATCGAAACCAGCACCAAATACCGCTATGGTGAGGTCTAACCCCCTCCCGCCTCATAGACCACATCGTCTATCAACTCTACCGCCTCACCCCCGACGAAATCGCCCTCGTCGAACAATCCTAGCCCACTCCCCTGTCATTCCGCGCCCTCCCCAATGTCATTCCGAACGAACGTGA
>DASVVH010000142.1:0-7592 GCA_036386615.1 Ardenticatenaceae bacterium | reverse complement strand
AGGTAGCCTCGTCAGCGATGGGCGGCGTGGTGTTGGGCATGGCGAGCACCTGTGTCACGCCGCCTGCAAGGGCGGCACTGGTGCCACTGTCGAAGTCTTCTTTGTGCTCGCCGCCAGGAACACGCAGGTGAACGTGAACGTCAACGAGGCCTGGGAGGCGGAGGGTGGTCATCTCGCGCCTCTGAGTAAAGGAGAAAGGAGAAAGGAAAAAGGAAACGGGACGGTGAACAACGGTGTTCTTGCTGAAGTTGCAACGGGCATAAAAAGAGGCGAGCCGCTTGCAGGTTCGCCTCTCCGTGAAACAGGGGAGCCACCGCCTATGTGATGGCGGCGCAGAGTTACTTTGTATATGGTTGCGGTGGGTGTTCTGGAAATCATGAGCATCCGAAAGGACCCGCCTTGACGTTGTGGGGGAGACTAGCACGGTTCGGAAATGGTGCCAAATGCGTGATGCGAGATACGGGATGTGAGATGTGGGATGTGGGATGTGGGATAACGGCTTACGGCGTACTTATGAAATCCTTTGCGTCCTCGCCTAAAGCGCCTACTGTTGGTGCGTTGTGCCGTTCATCCGTTAGCGGTCGTTGGTCCTCGACTAGCCACCTATCACTTCGGGAAGGGAAAAGGTTATCTGGTAGTCTCTGGTATTCTTGAGGTGCTCAACACTCAGGGAGGGGCAGAGGCAATGCGAGATAACCTTCGTGTGCATCATATGTGCTGGCGGAAGTGAGCACGGTAATCCCGCAGGAGTGGGTGATGCGGTAGCACAACCTGGCGTTGTTGGTATGGGCATCTATTTAGCGGCCTCAGTGCATCTGTCACAGATCGTTGGTAAGTGACCGTTGCCGGGCAAGGCGTTCAGCTTGACCAATCGCTTGCGGCGCTTTCTGGACAACCCGCGTGTGGCCGTGCGGGCGTGGAATGCGCCCATCGCGCGTGCGCTCTTCGCCGTCGCGCTCGTGCTAATCTGGCTCCTCGCGCTCGGTAGCTGGCATCTCACCGACCGTACACCTTCGCCGCACCCCGCGTCCAGTACGGCGGGGCCAGCGACATTCCCAACGCTGCTCAACAGGTTCGGAATGATAAGGTCACGGTGGAAGGAGAACGCGCCTTGCTCCGACTGCCTGAGATAGTGAGCGTACTGGTCCGCGACCTCATTGTAGGTGTTCTGCCGCAACTCGTCCCGGCGCATCCGTGTAGCCTCCTGCACTGCTACTTTCGAGCTTCGGCCTCTATCAAGTACGCGTCCGCCCACCAGTAGGGATAGAGCAGCGTGCGGCTCACGAGGGTGAATCCTGCCTCCGTAATCTCCTGCTCCCAACGGTCAATCGGCTGCTCGTAGGTGCTGCGCCGCCCCTCGCGGGCAAAGTACCCATACATCACCGGAACCAGAAAGCCGAGGCGCACGCGCCGCCCCTCCTCGCCGGGATACTCCCGCAGCCCAACCCGGTAGCGGTCGTGGATGTGCCGAATGCGCTCCGCGTCCAGCGGGTCGTCGAAGCGCCCACTTGGGTCGTCGAACTCCGCCACGAAGAGCCGCCGCGCGGACCCCGCCAGACGGCGAAAGACCTCCGCCCGCACCTCTGGGGGCAGATTGTGCAGACTCCAGGTGGCAACCGCTACGTCCCACTGTGTATCAACCGCGTCCAGCACATCCTCGATGGAGTGCGGGTACGCCTCCGGCTCCAGTCCCACATCCCACGCGAAAGCCATAGCCCGGTCCAGCAGCCCCACCGACGGCTCCACAAAGGTCAGCGCTGGAGCGGGGTCGAGCTTGCTGGCAACGGGCACGATGACGCTCCCCTCGCCCGTCCCGATGTCCAGCAGGCTGGCAGGTTGAACGTCCCGCAGCCTCTCCGTCAGCGTGGCGCGCGTGTTGTCGTAGAGCGGCAGGTTCCCACCCCAGGAGATAAAGGCGGTGAAAGCGTCGCTCTCCGTGTAGACCGACTGCTCCCCGTGCTCCTTCAGCTTCTCCAGGTAGCGGGCCGAATCTTCGTAGAGGGTTTCGTCCGGGGTGGCGTCGCTGGCGAGGCGGGCGCTTTCCAGCGCCGCGTCCAGGTCTTGCGCGGCATAGCGGCGCACGCTCTCCGTAAAGTGGTTCAAGCTTTCGGGAGAGGCTTGGGGCGGGTTCATCGGTGTCTCCTCGGCACTTCCTTGTGTTAAGGCATTATAACCGAAGCCCGATGGGAGGTGAATCAAGGAATGGGATGAAATCAGGGCTATATCAGAGACATGTAGTCTATAAAGTACTTTAAGACTACATAGCAGCTATTTATCACTATACTGGCCTTTTTTGCCCGCCAGTACTGGCCGTTACTGGCCTTTACTGGCCTAACCTCATCCAATCGGTTCCTCGCCGACGTTGCCCTGCCCCAGCATGAAATGAGTTTGCGCGGAATTGCCCCTCGCGCTCCGTTGACTATAGTGTCGGGAGCCGTTGTACCAGGACCAAGCATCGAGGAGTTCCATGCTGACCCGACGCCTCTCCAACAACCTGCGCCTGCCTCTCGCGGTGGGTGACATCCTCACCTTCCTGGCCTTCGCGGCTGTAGGCCGCCGCGCTCACTCGATGGGTAACGCTCTTGACGATGTGATGGGCACCGCCGTCCCCTTCATCGCTGCGTGGTTTCTCGTCGCGCCCTTCACCGGAGCCTTCGGGCCGGACGCCACGAATGGCGCGGCTCAGGGAGCCAAACGCTCAGCGCTGACCTGGCTCCTCGCCTTTCCGTTAGGGCTGCTCATTCGTATTCCCATCGTGGGCCGCGTCTCTCACATCTCCTTCGCCATCGTCGCGGGCATCTTCACACTGCTCTTCCTCACAGGCTGGCGCTCTCTCTTCGCCAGGATGACGTCCGACGACTGACGACCGACGACCACCAACAACAGAGCAGGCGAGATGCCTGTGCTCCTAGGCTTCCTCCAATCACATAATTTCTATTGCAAAAAGAGGGCGCGGAATTCCGCGCCCTCTCGTGATTGGTCAACCCTTAATCGTCGTCGCGTTCACCGCCGAAGGTCGCTAGTAATCCTCGAATGAGAGCCTCGCGTTCGGCATCTGAGAGATTGGCTTCGGGGTGGGCGATGACGTAGCGGAAGGGCGGCATCTCGCCTTCGGATACCGTCTCAGCGGCTTCCTCCGCCTCCTCCTGTTCCAGGTTCCACTCGGAGAAGTTCAGTGTCTCGCGCCCCTCGTCCACGTCCATCTGCACGCCCCACGAGATGGGCGCGATGTTGTGGAACCAGAGCCAGCGCGTCTCGTTGCTGTGGCAGTCGTAGCAGGCTCGGACGGCTAATTCGCGCGTCTGCACGCTGTCCCAGTTCGGCTCCTGCCGGACGGGTGGGTTGGTGTGGTTGCGCCCGAAGGGCACCAGTTGGATGAGGAGAAACAGCAGCGCCCCACCCACAATTCCCCAACGCAGCAGCCGCGTCGCCCTGCTCATCAAGCCGCCGGGCGCAGTTGCCTGCGGTAGAGGTCCGCGTAGGTGCCGTTCTGGGCCAGCAGCGCCTCGTGCGTGCCGCGCTCGACGATGCGGCCCCCTTCCAGCACCAGAATCAGGTCGGCGGTGCGGATGGTGGATAGGCGGTGCGCGATGACGAAGGCCGTCCGCCCCGCCAGCAACTCTTCGAGCGCGCTCTGAATCAGCCGCTCCGTACGCGTGTCCACGCTGGCCGTCGCCTCGTCCAGAATGAGCAGGCGAGGGTTCGCCAGCAGCGCGCGGGCGATGGCGAGCAACTGCCGCTGCCCCTGACTCAACGAGCGGCCCCGCTCGCCCAGGCGGGTTTCGTAGCCTTCAGGTAGTGCCTCGATGAAGTCGTGGGCGCGGGCTGCCTGCGCGGCGGCGGCGACCTCCTCCATCGTGGCGTTCCGGTTACCGTAGCGGATGTTGTCGGCGACGGTGCCCGCGAAGAGGAAGGCGTCCTGCGGCACGACGCCCATCTGCGAGCGGAGGCTGCGGCGCGTCACGTCCCGCACATCATAGTCATCCACGACCACCCGCCCCTCCGTCACGTCGTAGAAGCGCCCCACTAGGTTGACGATGGTCGTCTTCCCCGCGCCCGTCGGCCCGACGAGCGCCACCGTCTGCCCTGGTTTTGCCTCGAACGAAACGTTGTGCAGCACGAGTTCGCCCGGCTCGTAGCCAAACGAAACATCGTCAAAGACGACGTGCCCCTCGATGGGCGGGAGCGTCGCTGCGCCGGGTTGGTCGGTGATGTCGGGCGCGGTGTCAATTAGCTCGAAGATGCGCTCGCTGGCGGCGAAAGCGGCCTGCGCCTGCGTGTAGAGCGCGGAAAGCTGCTGCACCGGACGGAAGAAGCGGTCCACGTAGGTCAGGAAGGCGACGACCACGCCGACCGTCACCACATCGTTGAAGAAGAGCCAGCCGCCCACCCCCGCGACGAGCGCGGTAGCGACAGTCGAGAGCACGTCAATGGCGGGGCCGAAGGCAGCGGTGACGCCGCCCGCGCGCACGTTGGCGTCGCGGTTGGCGGCGTTGGCCTCCGCAAAGCGCTCGACATTCCGCGTGGTGCGGTTGAACGCCTGCGCCTCGCGGATGTTGGAGATGTCTTCCTGAAGGCTGCTGGAAACCTCGCCGATGGTGGCGCGGGTGGTGCGGAACGCGGCTCGCGCCCAACGCGAGAAGATGTCGGTGGTCAGGAACATCACCGGGATGATGAGGATGGAAACGACAGCTAGCTGCCAGTTCAGCAGGAACATGCCGATGATGATGCCGACGAGGCCGAAGACCGCCCCCAGTGACTGCACGAGCGCCTGGGAGAAGAGATTGCCAACCACCTCCGTGTCGCTGACGAGGCGGCTCATCAGGTCGCCCGCCGAGTGCTGGTCAAAGTAGCGGAGCGAGAGGCGCTGGATGTGTTCGAAGATTTCAAGCCGCATCTGCCGCAGCACGCGCTGGGAGATGATGCCCATCAGCCACGCCTGCCCCATGAAGCCGACGAAGCCCACGACGAAGACGCCGAGCAGCAGGAGCATCGTCTGCTGTAGCCCAACGCGGTCCCCCTCGGTGATGTAGCTGTCAACCGCGATGCCGATAAGCGCGGGGGCACCACCCTGGCTGATGGCGGTGAGGATGAGCATCACGAAGACGCCGACGAGTCCCTTCCACTCTGGTTGAAGGTAGTTCCACAGGCGGCGGGCGACGGTGGTGGTGTTCTGGGCGCGCTCTTCAGGTATGGCGGCGATTCGGTCAAGCATGGTTCATTCTGGCCTTGAAACAGGTGGTCACTCTAACACCGCGATTGTACCACCTGTGCTATTCATCCTGTGAATTCTCTCGATAGGCCGCCCTGCCAGCAACGCTCTCGTAGACGGCCAGCGTCTCGCGGGCAGTACGCTCCCATGTGAAGCGCGACGCCCACTCCGGCCCGCGCCGTTGCAGGTCGCGCCGTAGCGCCTCATCCACCAGCACCCGCCGTAGCGCCGCCACGAGCGCGGCGGTGTCGGTGGGTGGGAACAACAGGGCCGCGTTCCCGACCACTTCAGGCAGGCTGCTGGCGTCGCTACAGACGACGGGCACGCCCGACGCGAGGGCTTCCAGCGGCCCCAGCCCGAACCCCTCGTAGAAGCTGGGGAAGGCAAAAACGGTGGCGAGTTGGTAGACGGCGGGCAGATCCTCCTCCGCGACGAAGCCGGGGAACACCACCTCGGATTCCAGCCCGGAGGCGGCGAGCTTCTCGAAGAAGGGTTCATAGAGCCAGCCCTTCTTGCCCACAAGCACCAGCTTGAGCGCGGGAAACTCCGGTTTCAGCGCGGCCAGTGCGTCGAGCAGGGTGCCCAGGTTCTTGCGCGGCTCGATGGTGCTGACGTGAAGGATGTACTGCCCCGGCAGGTTGTACTTCCGGCGCACCGCCTCAAGCGTTGCAAGGTCCGTCGCCGGGCGGAAGCGCGGGTGTACGCCCTCGTGGATGACGGTCATCTTCGCCGGGTCAATGCCATAGAGCCGTTCCGCGTCCCGTTTGGTGTGCTCCGAGACGGCGATGATGTGGTCGGCGGCGCGCAGGAAGCGCGGCATCATCAGCTTGAGGAAGGCGTGATTGTACCGTTTGTGGTGCTCCGGGTAGACCTCGAAGATGAGGTCGTGCAGGGTAAAGACGGAGCGGGCGCGAACGTGGGGCAGCAGGTGGTCCGTCGCGTGAACAAGATCGGGGCGACCATAGAAGTTATCGAAGGGCACCCGCGTGAAGTGCGAGGCCATCGCCGCGAGCCGCCAGGGCTTGTAGCCGAGGTTACTCTTGGATTGTGGCATCGTGGCGATGATGCCTTCAGGCCGCGCCGTCTGTGCCTCGGTGTAGAAGGCGCGCAGCGTGACGCCATCACCTGCTACCTCGTCCAGCGCCGTGATGAGTTCGCTGGCGTAGCGGCCCAGCCCCGCCCGGTGATGCACGGCGGGGGACACGTCTACGGTGACGTTCATCGCGGGCGAAGCGTCATCATGATGCGCGGGGCCTGGAGCGTGGCAATCGCTTTCGGCTGGATGCTCTGGCCGGGCACGAGGTCCAGATGGAAGCGCTGCGCTATCATCGCCAGAATCAGTTGCGCCTCCATGAAGGCGAAGTTGTTGCCGATGCAGAGGCGCGGCCCGCCGCCGAACGGGAAGTAGGCATACTTCGCCCGCCCCTCGTCGGCTCCGGGCGCGAACCGCTCAGGGTCGTAACCTTCGGGGTTCTCCCAGAGGTCGGGGCGGTGGTGCGTGACGTAGGGGCTGAGCATGACCGTCGCCTCGGCGGGAACAGGGTAGCCGCCAAGTTCATCGCCCTCAATGCTCCGCCGCGCGAACATCCACGCGGGCGGCATCAGGCGCAGCGTCTCGTCAAAGAGCATCCGCGCATAGGGCAGGCTGCGCGCGTCCTCAGCCGTAGGCGTCCGGCCCCCCAGCGCCTGCTCCACCTCAGCTTCCAGCCGCCGCCGCAACTCAGGGTACTTCGACAGGTAATACCACGTCCAGGCAAGGCCGTTGGCTGTCGTCTCGTGCCCCGCAAGGTATATGGTGAAAATCTCGTCGCGCAGTTGCCGCTCGCTCATTCCCTCGCCTGTCTCCTCGTCGCGCGCGTGGACGAGCATGGAGAGGAGGTCGTCGTGCTGGCCCCCCTCCGCGCGGCGCTCCTCAATCATCTGGTAGATTAGCTTGTCGAGGAAGCGGATGGCCCGTTGGAAGCGCAAGTTGCCCGGCGTGGGCAGACGGCGCAGCGCGTCAATGGGCATGACGAAGAACTGGTTCATGAAGGCGAGCGCGGCATCAAAGGCGCGGCCCACCTTGTCGGGGTCGGCGGGAATGTGCAGGCCGAACATCGTCTGCACGATAATCTGCTGAGTGAGCCGCATCATCTCCTGAGCCATGTCGAGCGGTTCACCGCGCGCGGCGGCCTGCTCCCAGCGCTCCAGTGTGGCGGTGGTGACGCGCGTCATCGTCTCTGCCATCGCGGCGATGCGGCTGCGGTGGAAGGAGGGCTGCATCAGGCGGCGCTGGCGCAGCCAGACCTCGCCCTCGCTTGTCACCAAGCCGTTGCCGAGGACGGGGGCAACCGACTCGTAGCCCTTGCGGTAGTTGCGGTTGTTCTCTTGCAGCACGCGC
>DASVVH010000141.1:0-6574 GCA_036386615.1 Ardenticatenaceae bacterium | reverse complement strand
TATTATACTTGAGAATGGGAGGATTGTCCAGTTCCAATTTTGAAGTTGGGTGCCTCCGCAAGAGGACGTTCCCGTACCGTAACGCTACCGATATTGTCGCATAGCGCAGCCCTGACAAACGAGGAGCGCCCGCCGAACCCGGCGGGCGCTCCCTTTTATCTACTCTGCTTTAACCCTGTTGGCTTAAGCCTTCCGGCGTCGCCAGAGGAGTCCGGCCAGCGTGGCACTGGTGGCAAGCCCCGCGAGGGCGAGGCCACCCCACCAACCGTTCGAGGCGGGGACGGCTGAGACCTCCCCAACGGTTACGCTGGTGGGCGCGCCTGTTACTGCGCGGTAGAAGAAGGGCATTCGTAGCTGCTGCCCGGTGGTGAGGTTGGTTGCCGTGACGTACCACTGGAACTCCGTCCCGGACTCCGTAATCGCCGCGCCGTTGGCGATGACGCGCACGTAGAAGGATGCCTCTCCAGCCGGGGGTACGTTCACGGACGTTACGTCAGTGGTGCCAGCCTCGTCCGACGTGAAGCTCACACTGAAGACCTGAGGGTCGGTGACGTTGCGGTTGTTCTGGAACGTGAGGCCGTAGGTTCCGCTCCCCTGGTCGAAGCCCAAGGGTTGGAGCATCGCAGTGATGTCTCGAATCCTGACCTCGTGTGTGTCAATCCTGAGTTCGCCTGAATTGGCAACGGGCACCGCGCCGAAGCTCACGCTCGGAATCAGTACCTCAATGTCGCCTGCTGGCTCGCCTGCTGGCGGGTTGAACTCGTTGGGAGCGGTATCGTGGAGCGTCGTCGGCGCGACCATGATGGCGTTTGCTTCCAGCGCGCCCGCGATGTTGATGTGGCCCGCGCCCATGTCGTTGATGGAAGCTACCGACTCTTCGCCGTCGCCCTGCGGCTGTCCAAAGCCGTTCCGCAGGTTGGTCGCGGAGTTCATCAACATGGCCCGCGCGACGGTGACGGTATCAAATCGCCGTTCGCGGTCTAAGGGGTCTGCCGAATCAAGCCCCAGGTTCTCGCGGATAAACTGGCGGATGAGCACCATCGCCCCCGCCGTGATGGGCGCGGAGAAGCTGGTGCCGTTCGCCTGCACGTAGCCTGACAGGTTGGCAAGGCCAACCGTCTCAGAAGGAGTTCCTTCCGGCGTGGCAGCACCGAGAATACCAACGCCCGGTCCCGTCACGTCAGGTTTGACGACGGGGAAGAGCGTTGTGCCTTCCTCGTTGGGGCCGCGCGAGCTAAACCCTGCCATCCGTCCCTGGAAGGCTTCGAGCAAGGTGTCTTCGGAAATGCGTAGTGGGAACTGCGAGATGGCACCCACCGCAGGTTCAGCATCTGGTGCTGGTCGCGGGAGAATGTCAATCAGATACTCCGCATCTGCTGTATTGATGGTGTAGGTAGGTATTCCGTTAACGACCTGAACGGCGGTCGCGCTTTCGATGTCGGTGATGAGGAGGATGGCCGCCGGGTTGGACGCGGCGACGACGTTGGCGACCTGCGCGAACGTCTGCGGCACGTCACCCCCAAATTGCACCAGCGCGATACGATTCGTCACCTCGGACGGAACCGGCTCTGCGACGGGATCGGTCGTACTCATGCTCCGGTCCACGAAGACGTAATGCGCGGAGATGGAACCTTCGGGCACGGCTCCACCGCCTGCCACGGGGAAGAGGACGATTCCCTGCCGCTCCGTGGGGTTGATGGCATTTGCCTCGGATTCTGCTCCTCTTTCCTCCTCCGGGCCGGGCGTATTGTCCACGCGCGGGTCGGTGGGCACCTGGTCTGCGGCGAGTACGTCCCCCGATGGCGTGGAGCCTGGGTCCAGACTCGCGGCGACGGCGATGGAAAGCGTAGCGACACCCGGCGCGCCAACGGTGGATGCGCCCGGCCCACTATTGCCCGCGGACGCGACCACAATCGTGCCAGCCAGTGCCGCGTTGTTGACGGCGCGCGAATTCGCGCTCGCCGGGTCGCCAACGGTGCTGCCGAGAGAGAGGTTAATTACGTCGGCGACTGGCTTCGGGAAGGGTGTAGGCACGCCCTGCTCGACCAGTGTGAAGGGCGAGGCGGCATCCTCTATCGCCAGCGCGATGTCGCCAAGACAATTGGGCGCAGGTCCGCACACCTTGTAGGCGAGAATACGCGCCTGTGGTGCCGTGCCGTGCAGGCGGGCGTTATTGGGGGTGGGGCCGATGCCCGTGCCGTCCCGTCCCAGCCCGTAACCAGTGCGTGGCGTGGTGTTGCCATCCACCACGTATCCGGCGGCGGTCGAAGCGACGAGGGTGCCGTGCCCGAAATCATCGGTGATGTCGCCCGGCGAGGAGAGCGCATAGTAATAGACCACCTTGCGGTTGTCTTCGGGGCTTTCCGGCTGGCCCGACACACGCGGTAGCGGCGTGGTGTTGCCGATGCCGCCGAACATGGGGTGCCGCCAGTCCACGCCGGAGTCTATGACGGCGATGTACATGCCCTGGCCTTCATATCCGTCGTCGCGCACCAGATCGGGTTGTTCCGGGTGCCCTTCCACGGGGGTGGGGCCAAGCTCCTCAGTTGGCCCATAGACGGCCAGGCGGCGGTCCGCGATGTTGGTCTGCGTGCCGAGGCTGTAGTCAACGGCCTGATCGAGATGGTAGGCCACCGGCTCGAACTCGCTGACGTACTCGACTTCAGGCAGGGCGCGCAGCCGCGCGATGTCCGGGGTGGCGACATAGGCGACGAAGCCATTGAGAACGTAGGTGAAGCGGTATTCGACATGGCGCACGGAGCCGTCAATCTGCGGCACGTCAAGCTCGCGCAGCATCGCCCTGACGCCGCTTCTTTCAAGCGACGCGAGCAGCGTCTCCTGCTCGGCATGCAGGTCGAGCATGTACGACTTCACATTGTCCAGAGAGACGGTCTCGCCCGCCTGCTCGGCGGTGACGCGATGGACAACGGCGGGTGCCCGCTTGAGTTCAACGAGCACGGGGGTAATCGAGCCGCCGACGGATTGGCGGAACGCCGCCACTTCGGGCGTCTCGTCCCACACGGTTTGCGCGGCTGACGCACCACTCGTGCCCAACGTCAGGGCGACAAAGCAGAGCAGGGCCAGCAGCATAGCGAGGAATGGGGTGCGATGAGAGGGCAGACGGTACGACCTCACTGTCATTACGGCCTCCTTACCTGAATTGGGATGGAAGATGCGGTGCCGCGCCGCACGGGGCACGGGCACAAAGTTAACCGACCGGATTGGCCGAGGAAACGCAGGCGTGGGGAAGTATGGAGTTGTAAAAGGTGTAAGCCGGGATGGAACAGGTCAGGGGGTTTGGGTCGAGCATGCTCCCTGAGGTGCGGGAGCGGTGAGAAGGTCGAACGTCTGCGGGCTACGGATTTTGGCGACGCGCGAACAGAACGGTGCCAGTGCTATATAACCTGACGTATCCCGTCAAAGTTTGGATTCATGCAAAATTGACGAGATTAGGGCTAAAGCGGGGATTTGTGGATTTCTTATTTAACCGGAGGTCGTCGCCAGCCGGATAGATGTTCAATTCTCCAGCGTCCAAATGAGTTGCTGACCTGAGACGCAGCAGCCCCGGACCATCTTCACAGTCCGGGGCTGCGATATGGGGCTTGGGGCAACGGCTACGGGACGTAGACGGGTGGGTTCAGCACCGTGAATTGGTCGCCGGCCTTCATGACGGTGTAGGTGAACTGTGATCGGGTTGGCATCTCCTCTTCGGTCGCGCCGCAGCACGGCCCCAACTCGAAGAGCGTGCCGTCCTCGTTCGAGAACTCGACCACGAAGACGAATTCGTCAGGTCCACTCTGCTCTGCCGAGACGACGTTGCGAACGGGCAAACACTTGAGGAGGCCCGCGCAGACGGTCTCCCAAATCTTCTCGTGCTCGTCCAGGGCGATGGTGGGAGCAACGAAGGCTCCCAGCTCGTCATACGTCCCACCGTAATAGTCGGTTGCTTCCGCGTACTGCCCCTCGTGCAGCATCGAGAAGAAGGTGGTCAACGTCTCCTCCGCCCGCGCCGCGTCACTCGCGGCCTCTGCCGTCGGCGTGGTGGGTGCGGGGGTTGGCCCCGCCGCGCACGCGGTCAGCAGCAGAGCAAATAGGATGAATAGCGGAATTAGTTTTGCAAGCTTCATCGGTCCTCCATGTTGGCTGTGTCTTGCCTTCACTTTAGACGAAACCGCGCCCTGAATCATGCTCTAATCCGCCGATTTTGTAGACGGCTAAACAGCGTAGCCGAGCTACGCTACTATGGTCATTGAACAACAAAAAGCGCCGCCCCGAACCGGGCGGCGCTTTTGTGGACTTTATCGGATGCTTACTCGAAGGCGCTGATGCCAGTCAGATGCCTGCCGATGATGAGTTGCTGAATCTGGCTCGTCCCTTCATAGAGGGAGCCAACGCGCGCGTCACGCCAGAGCCGTTCCGGCGCGTACTCGTTGGAGTAGCCGTAGCCGCCGTGAACCTGAATCGCCACATCGGCGGCACGCTTCGCCACCTCCGTCGCGTAATACTTGGCGACGGAGACGGGAACGGTGCTCTTCTCGTGCTGGTCCTTCGTCCACGCTGCCTTGTAGACGAGCATTCGCGCCGCCTCGGTCTCGACGTACATATCCGCCAGCATCGCCTGCACGAGTTGGTAGTTGGCAATCGGCTTGTCGAAGGTCTCGCGCTCCTGCGAGTAGGCCACGCTGGCGTCCAGCGCGTGCTGGGCGATGCCGACGCAGCCGGAGGCGACGCCCATGCGCCCATTGTCCAGCGCGCTCATCGCTATCTTGAAGCCCTGGCCTATCTCGCCCAGCCGCTCCGAGTCCTTCACGCGCATGTCGCTGAAGAAAAGTTCGCCCGTGTTGCTGGCGCGCAGGCCCAGCTTGCCGTGCATCGTCCGCGCCTCGAAGCCGGGGCGGTCGGTGGTGATGAGGAAGGCGACCATCCCCTTGTGGCGGCTGCCCGGCTCCGTCTGCGCGAAGACAATCGCCGCCTCGGCCCACTCGCCGTTGGAAATCCACACCTTCTGGCCGTTCAGCACCCACTCGTCGCCGTCGCGCCGCGCGAGGGTCTGCTGGTTGGAGGCATCCGACCCCGCATTCGGCTCCGTCAGGCCGAAGCAGCCAATCCACTCGCCGGAGCAGAGCTTCGGCAGGAACTGCTGCTTCTGCTCCTCCGTGCCCCAGTTGAGAATCGTGAGTTCCACGAGGCTCATCTGCACGCTGAGGGTGGTCCGCACGGAGCTATCGGCGTAGCCAATCTCCTCGAAGACGATAGCCTCCGAGGTGTAATCCATGCCCGCCCCGCCGTATTGTTCGGGGATGGGCACGCCGAGCAGCCCCAGGCTCCCCATCTCGGTCAGCAATTCGCGCGGGAAGGAGCCATTGATGTCCCACTCGCGCGCGTAGGGCAATATCTTCTCGCGGGCGAAGGAGCGCGCTAGCTCCTGCACGGCCCGCTGTTCGTCTGTGAATCGAAAGTCCATCTTCGTACTACTCTCCTTTGAGCTTGAATTCTGTGAATTGTATCACAAGTTCTTTTTTTCACCACAAAGGCACAAAGAACACAAAGAACGACCACAAAGATTTTTATTCCCCAAACGTTATAGTGCTCTGTTTTAGAAATTCCCTTTGCGTCTTTGCGTTATGCCGTTAAAGCCGTTGGCGGTCGTCGGTCATCAGTCGTCGGTCGTCTCTACGCCGTGACCGGCTTCGGCGCAGTGAGCCGCAGGGCGTTGTTTGTGATGAGGTAGCCGCCGAATATCAGCAGGACCGCGCCCAACTGGCTGACGCGAAAGAGCGACGGCCCGCCGAGCGCGCCCACCGAGTGCGTCACCGCCGCCAGCATCCCGCCTGCCGCGATGAGCGCCACGCCTATCATGCGGTCGCGCATAATCTGCTTCTTCCAGAAGCCGTAGACCGAGTAGAGCGCGCCGCCGATGAAGGCAACCGACCCGAAGATGTTGCCAACAATAATCGCCAGCCGCGTCGGCATCATCGGGAAGATGCGCGTCTCCACGAAGCCTAGCTCGTCCGTCACCGCCAGCGCCTCGGCGGGAACCGTGTGGGAGAAGATGCCCACGAACCCGATGACCGTCAGCAGCAGCGTCACCGCCAGGGCCAGCCGTGCCCAACGGCGCGGCGCGACGAGAAAGAGCGAGCCGACGCCCAGCCAAGGAGCCACCATCAGCGCGCCAAAGGCGTAGTAGAAGCGGTAGGTCGCTGGGTCCCACGCGCCGCGTACCGCCGCTATTGTCTCGGCGGCCACCGCCACCGTCCAGACGAGCATGGCGAAGGCCCAGAGGAGTTGGTAGGGACGCCGCCGCTCGTACCACTGGCGGGCGATGAAGAAGGTAAAGAGGGCACTGACCATCACGTCCAGTGCCGAAAGCGTCACAGCCATTCCCTGCAATCTCCGTTGACGAGCAGCCAGTCAGCGCCCTCCATTATACGCCCGTCCCCTGCCGGAACCAAACACCCAATTTGATGCATCAGGGCTGTGTTAGAGTCCGGGGGAAGGAAGGAGCGGAGGGAGCGAGGAGCGGACTGGATGGAGCATCGGCCAGTATCGGCCAGTATCGGCCAGTACTGGCGAG
>DASVVH010000140.1:0-5263 GCA_036386615.1 Ardenticatenaceae bacterium | reverse complement strand
CCGACCGTGTGGCGCAGGACAATCCGGTCGAGCGGCGCGTCCGGCAGGAGGTCGGATGGGGCCGCGCCCTCCAACTCGCGGTGAATGGCACCGAGCCGGATGCCCAGCGTGTTGGCGCGCACTGCCTCCGCGAAGGGCCTGTTGGTTGCCCGGCAGAAGGCATCAATCGCCGCGCGCTCCACGAGGCTGACGCCGAAGGCCCACAGCAGAGGTGGGTAGGCGCTGCCCGCCCACGCCTGCTGCCGCTTGTACAACTGCCGCCACAGGTCGAAAACCGTTGCCGCCTCCGGCAGGGACAGGGCGCTCTCGCAGGCGGCGCGGATGACCGTCACCATCTCTGCCACGTCATCCCGAAACGAGGTGGCGGGGCTTTTGGTGAACCATTTAGGCGGTAGGTGATCCGCCGCCACGCCAACCTGACTCCGCCCATCTACCTCCGCTGTGACGCTCACAAACAGATGAGGCAGCGCCGTCATCTCTGCGATGCCGTACCGGAACGGCATCCGCGTGTGAAGATTCAACACGTTCAGGTCAACCGCCCGGATGGCGATGGTCAAGCGACCTCCGCCTCAATTTGCTGCATCGCCCGCAACTCGCGTGGCAGGTGAAGCTCGTAAGGCTCCCAATCTATCCACTCGCCGCTCAGATAGCCATCGTACCCGCTCTCCTGAAGAAGCTGGATGGCTCGCCGCAGGTCGAGGTGTCCCTGCCCGATGGGGCGCAGTTGCAGGTGAGGGTCGTTGGTCGTGCCATCGTGTATGTGAACGTGGCGAATCCAGGGGCGGAGGGTGTGGAACGCCTCATCCATCGTCTGCCGCGCGATGTACACCGGATGCATCACGTCCCACGTAACGCCGATGGCAGGGTGCGCGGCGAAGCGCATGACCTCCGCGACGTGCATCACGTCGCACCACGCGTCGTGCGTTTCCAGGCAGAGGGTGACTCCCCGCTCCGCCGCGTGGCTGGCGAGTTCCGCGAGCGCTGCCCCGACCCGCGCGATGGCATCCTCGCGGCTCGTCCCCTCTGAAATCGCTCCGCCGAAGACCCGCAGACGCGGCGCGCCCACGTCCGCCGCAAGGTCAATCGCGTGGTGGGTTTGTTCTACCTGCTGTTGAACCGCCTCCCCGTCGGCGTATTTGTACGAGGTGGCAATGCAGGCAAGCGACACCCCACTCTCCGCCACCTGCGCCGCAATCGCCCGTCGCTCGTCGCTCGTCGTCTCCAACTCCACTCCGTGCGCGTGGCGCGAATCCATGCGCGGCTCGATTCCATCGTAGCCATACGCCTTCGCCACTGCCAGCATCTCACCCAGGCTCAGGCGCGGGCAGGAAAAGCTCATGAACGCGTGCTTCATGGTCAACTTTCTAGTGGTCGCTAAATCGTCACGGCCTCTCCGCGCTCGGCTGAGGCGTAAATGGCGTCAATAATCTGCTGCACGACGAGCGCTTCTTTCAGGCTCGTCAGTGGCTCGCGTCGCTCCCAAATGGCAGCCGCGAAGTCCTCAAGTGGGCCAGCCGCGATGGTCTCATCCCTTACATCGCCCTCCCAAATCGTTCGAGAGACCACGCCCTGCCCCGGCACGATTTCGTCGTGGACGATGACGTTGCCCTCCCCCGGCAGCATTTGCAGGTGGAGCGCCCCTTGCGAGCCGACCATCTCCCACACTGTTTCCGCGCGCTGGGCGGTGAACTCGCCCCGCTCCAGGCTGATGACGCTCCCTCCCGCGCAGAGAATCAGAGCAACCGCGTGAGTCTCGGCATCGGAGCCAGGGGCAACGTACCCTTCTAACTTTGGAGTGACAGGCCAGCTTTGAGCTAGCACAATCTGGGGCCGGAGCGACCAACCCGTGAGGCCGAGCAGGTAATCCAGGTCGTAGCAGCCCCAATTCATCAGGATACCGCCGCCATTCAGACGCTTGCTCACGCGCCAGGCGGGAGGCACCCCCTCCGGCGGTGCTCCGGCGGCCCCGATACCCCGCGCCCGGACGACCCGCAGAGTGCCGAGCACGCCGCTGCGAAGCAGGGCCGTAGCGACCTGCGCTGGTTCGGAAAAGCGGAAGCGCGACGAGCAACAGCCCGCGATGCACTCGCCCTGCGCTCCAATAAGCTGTTCCACCTCGGCGGCGTTCATGGCAACAGGTTTTTCGAGCAGGACGTGCTTGTGGGCGGCGAAGGCACGCAGCGCGATTTCGGTGCGCGCGAAGGCAGGGAGCGCCAGCACCACCGCCTCTACCTCTGGGTCGGCCAGCAGGTCGTCAGCCGAGGCGTAGTAGGAGGCAATGTTGAAAGCTTGAGCGGCCTGTCGCGCCGCCTCCTCGCGCACGTCGGCCACTGCCACGACTTCGACAAGGGGCGAGCGCGCGGCGACTCGCAGGTGTCCATTGCCGATGACGCCACAGCCGATAATTCCCACCTTCACAATCGTCACAAACGCTCCCCGCTCTCTTCCGGTATCGAATATCGGCCCTAATGGGCAGCCACATCCCACAAGTATAGGGCAAAAGGAAGAGCGAAAAAGGAAAAGAGTAGAAGTCGTCTGTAGGGTATAGGAGGGACCCCTTCACTCTGAAGAACGAGCGCTGAAAGCTGCTTCGGCCCTCGGCAGAGCGCAAAAGCAAGACAAAACTGCTTCAAAACCCACCACCCGCGCCCAAGTCCATCTACCCACGCGCACATGTAATCATCCTACGAGCCAGCTAGCGCCTACCTTCCACCTCTACGCGGGGCCTATCCTGCCTACGTAGACCGCGAACTCTACCGTCTTCTCGAACCCCACCTTCTCCGCCACAGCGACCGACGGCGCGTTCGCTCTCCACGCCTCCCAGTGCGGGGTAATGCCCTCCGCAACACAGTGCTCCGCGAACGCCGCAGCCGTTAGCGTTGCAAAGCCGCGCATCTGGTGCGCTTCCACCGTCTCGATGCCGATGCCGCACTTCCCGGCGCTGGCGTATTCCGCCGTACACCAGCAGACAATCTCGTCACCCGCCACCATCCAGAACCCGAAGCCGCGCCGCAGGAACGCTTCGACAGAGTTCCACATCAACTCGATCTCCTCCGTCACGGCGGCAACGTTCTTCAGCGCCGAAGCTTCCAACGTTTCCCGGTCAATTCGCCTGACGCTGAACCCGTCAGGCACACGCTTCCGCCAGTCGGGCACCTTTAGGCAGCTAAAAGTGTAGAACACGCGCCACCGCCGCACGAGCGACCTATTGGGGAACAGCATCTCAAGCGTCTGCTCCCACTCGCCCGACGCGGCATAAACCTTGAAGACGCCAATCTGCCGCGCCCGCGCCTCCGGGAAGAGCCGCTCGGTAACGAGCCTTGCCAGCGCCTCGTTGACCTCGGCATCGTCCGCCGCTCCAGCCAGATAGTAGGAATAGCTGTGGTCCCACATCAAAGCGGTGCTGGGGTGAGCCAAATCGTCTACCCAGATGGTCCCGGCGTGATTCCCCGCTATCACGGCGTCTATCACCAGTTCCAGGTGTGGCCCCAGGAACAGGGCACGAGCCTTTTCATGACCGTCTCGCGGAAGCGCGTGAATCACAGCGGCTCTGCCTCGTGGATGGTCGCGCGCGACCCTTCGGCGAAGAGCACCGAATGGAGCACGGCGTCCCAGTCAACGCTCTGCCACAGCCCACCCAGCAGCGCGCCGGGGTTGATGGTCACTCGCGCGCTCATCACGGGAAAGATGCGCCACACGGGATGTTCGACGTAGTATCGAAAGCTCTCGCCGGAGGGCCTGCGGTCAAAGCCCCAGTAATGTTCTTTCAGGAAGTGCTCCTGGCTGTCGGCGGGCGGTATCTCCGGCGCGTTCCGCGCTTCCAGGGTGATTTCCCCGCTATGCTGGCGATGCTTGAAGCGCGTGTAGACGCGCACGGTCTCTTCCTGCCACCGCACCTGATGGGCAATCGTCGCCAGATAGTAGGGCTGGTGATAGAGCAGCCGCGCGCCCAGAACAATGAGAGGCACCGGCACGTACTCGCGCAGGAAGACCGTCGCGCGCTTCTCCCCCTTGCGGACGTAGAAGCGCAGGTTGACTTCCGGGAAGCGCTGGGCGGTTGGCAGCGCGGCACCGTAGGCGCGCGTCTGCTCAAAATCGAAGGCGACCAGCGAGAGCAGGTGCAGGTCCGGCGCGTCGCCCGGCGTATCCAACTCGCTGCCCGGCGGGACGTAGGGCAACAGCAGGTCGGGCGGCACACGGTAGTTGGCGAGCACGAGGTTTCGCCAATACATTGATAAGAAGGGGCGCGCCATCGTTGGCCTCCAAATGGTGAGGAGCTTCCACCTATTATGCAGGTGGGCATGAGATAGGGGAAGAGCCACGCGAGGGGAGGGAAAGAAAAGGGGACCACCATTTGGAGGTCCCCCTTTGGATGGATGAAGAAGACTAGCGGGTGCGGCGGCGCAGGAGCAGGCCCGCGCCCAGCAGCCCCAGCAGGGCGAAGGGTGCTACGATGGCCCAGGTGCCGCTCGTCGGCTGGCTCTCGAAGCGCGCCAGGGTCACGCTGGTCGGCTCCTGCTCGTCGGGCAGTGGCTCCTCCAGCTCGATGACGGGTTCGTCGGTGTAGGCATCCTCCGGCAGGGTGCCGGGGAGGGCCACTTCGGGTGCCGCGTCGGCGGGCACGTCCAGCACCATCGGTGCGTCGCTTGCCTCGTAGGGCGCGCCTTCGAGGCTTTCCGGCTCGACCAGTTGCATCTCGGCGTCGCCAGCGGAGGCAGCCATCAGCGCGGCCTCGGCCTGCTCGGATTCGGCGAGGCGGTTCCAGTTGTAGTAGTCAGGGCTGACGCCGAAGCCCACGACCTTCATGTTGAGGTCGGAGACCCGGTTGATGGTGGCGCTGCTGACAACGGTGGTGCCGTTCATGGTCCAGAGGTAGTTGTAGCCCGTGCCATGATGCCGCCACAGGATGTCGGCCTTGCCATCGCCCGTGAAGTCGCCCACACCCGCGACCTTGTAGTTGAGGTCGGTGAGGCGCGTGATGGCGGTGTTGCTGACGACGGTCTTGCCATTCATCAGGTAGATGTTGTTGTGCCCGGTGCTGGCATTGCGCCACAGGATGTCAGCCTTCCCGTCAGCGTTGAAGTCGCCCACGCCCGCGACCTTCATGTTGAGGTCGGAGACACGGTTGATGGTGGCGCTGGCAGCGACGGCGGTGCCGTTCATGGTCCACAGGTAGTTGTAGCCCGTGCCGACGTGCCGCCACAGGATGTCGGTCTTGCCATCGCCCGTGAAATCGGCGAGTCCGGCCACGGTGTAGTTGAGG
>DASVVH010000139.1:0-18196 GCA_036386615.1 Ardenticatenaceae bacterium | reverse complement strand
TGCGGTAATGGCAACCCACAGGGGTAAGCTTTGCGTATTGCGTTTATGTTGTGTGAGGGTCGGGGCGCGGGATGACCGTGCTCTTCAGGCGAAAGGCGGTGTGACGTGTGGCGATGGATGCTGGCAATCGGGCTTGTGGTGACAGCGTTGGGCATCCATTTGGGGGCCAGCCCAGCGGCGGCACAGGGCGGGCAGGAGGTCGTCGTCCTCACGGTAGAGGGGCCAGTGACGCCCGCGATGGGTTCCTACCTGGAGCGCGGCTTGGAAGCGGCGGAAGAGAGCGGAGCCGACCTGCTGGTGCTGCGCCTCGACACGCCGGGCGGCAACGTGGAGGTGATGCGGCAACTGGTGGGCCAGTTGAGCAACGCCACAGTTCCCACGCTCGTCTACGTCTGGCCCAGTGGCGGGCGCGCGGCCAGCGCCGGAACCTTCATCACCCTCAGCGCCGACCTCGCGGCGATGGCCCCGCAGACAACCATCGGCGCGGCCTCCGTCGTGGGTGGGTCCGGCGAGGAGATTGACGAGACGCTCTCCGCGAAGATTACCAACGATTTGGTCGCCGCGATTCGCTCCCAGACGGAGCGGCGCGGCCCGGAAGCCTCCGAGTGGGCCGAGCGCGCCATCACCGAGGCGATTGCCGCGAACACGAACGAGGCGCTGGAACTCGGCATCATTGATTTAGTCGCCCGCGACCTTGACGAGTTGCTGGCGCAGGCGGACGGCAGGACAGTTGAGCTAGCGAGTGGCGAGGTGGTCACGCTGGACGTGGGCGAGGCAGCCGTCCGCGAGATAGAGATGAGTCCGTTCGAGGAGTTGCTGCACATCCTCACGGACCCGAACATCGCCCTAATGCTTCTCTCGCTCGGCGGGCTGGCGCTGGTTTACGAGTTGATGTCGCCGGGCGGCTACATCGGTGGCATCTTCGGCTTCATCGCTACCGCGCTGGGGCTGTACTCGCTCGGCGCGCTGAACGCCGACTGGACGGGGCTGGCGCTGATGGCCTTCGCCTTCGTTCTCTTCGTAGTCGAGATAAAAGCCGCGACGCACGGCCTCTTCGCCGCCGGAGGGGTGGCCGCTTTCGTCTTCGGGGCGCTCCTGCTCTTCCAGACGAGCTACGCGCGCGCGAGCCTGTGGCTCGTTCTGGCCTTGGCGGTGGGGATCGGAGCCTACTTCCTCATCTCGGTTGCCGCCGTGCTCCGAACGCGCCACCAGCCCGCCATCACGGGGCGCGAGGGGCTGGTCGGCAGCGTGGGCGAGGTTCGCACCTCCCTTGAACCGGGCGGGCCGGAAGGGCTTATACTGGTGGCGGGGGAGCTATGGAAGGCGCGTTCGCCCGTACCGTTAGCGAAGGGGTGCCACGTTCGCGTCGTAGCGGTACGCGGCTTGCACCTGGACGTGGTGCCCGAAACCGAATCCTCTGATATGCTTCTCGTGGCGGAGCCGTGAGGCGGGTCACGATACACTTTTTGCCCCATTGGAGCAGCCTATGAAACGCTTTGCGCTCTGGATGACCTTGTTGCTGTTGACGCTTGTCGCGGCCTGTAGCGCGCCCGCCGAGCCGACGCCCACCCCCGTTCCGCCGACGCCCACGCCCACCCCGCAGGATTGGCTGGAAGGGGTAGTGACGGCGTGGAACAACCTGGAGAGCTTCCACTTCACGCTGGACCTGGAGAACCGCACCCTCGCGCTGGACGACAGCGGCTTTCTGGCGGCGGCGGAGGCCGAGGGGGACGTGGTAGCCCCTGACCGCCTCCAGGTGGCGACGCTGGTGCAGACGCTGCTGGGCAGCACCCAGGTTCAGTTCGTCGCCATCGGCGAGGACCAGTACCTGACCAACCCTCTGAATGGGGAATGGGAGCAGGCCCCGCCGGAACTCCAGACGGACGTGACCACAATCTTCGACCCTGAAGTGGGCATCGGCGCGCTGCTGGCGGACCTTCAAAACCTTGAGCGTCTCGCCGACGAGCAGGTAGAGGGCACGCAGACCGTCCACCTGCGCGGCACGCTGCCGGGGTCGGCGCTCTCTGCCTTTGCCGCCGATTTGGAGGGGACCGACGAGGTGACGGTAGACCTGTGGGCGGGCACGGAGGACCGCCGCATCCGCCGCATCATCATCACCGAGCCAGCCAACGCGGAGGGCGAGACGCCCACCTGGACCTTCAACTTCTCCAACTTCGACGCGGATGTGACTATCGAGCCGCCCGTATGAGAGGCGAGCGCGGCGGGTGGATTGCGCTGGCGGCGGTCTCACTGGCCGTCTTTGTGGCGGCGCTGGACCTGACGGTGACGGCGGCGGTCCTGCCGCAACTCATCGTGGATTTTCGCGTGCCCCTGCCCGGCGGGCTGGCCGACGCCGCGTGGATTGTCAACGGCTACCTCATCGCCTACGTGGTGACGATGCCCCTCATGGGGCGCGTCAGCGACCTCGTAGGGCGTCGCCCCGTCTTTCTCGTCTCACTAGCTTTGTTCGTGCTCGGCTCCGTCTGGGCCGCCAGCGTCAACTCGCTCTGGCCGATGGTCGCCGCGCGGGTGGTGCAGGCGCTTGGCGGCGGCGCGATGGTTCCGGTGGCCCTGGCAGCCGTCAGCGACGCGCTCCCCGAACGGCAGCGCCCCCTCGCGCTTGGCCTGATTGCGGCGGTGGACACGGCGGGCTGGGTCGCCGGGCCAAGCTACGGCGCGTGGCTGACGACGTGGCTCGGCTGGCGCTGGGTCTTCTGGCTGAACGTGCCCGTCGGCATCCTCGCGGCGGTGCTGGTCTGGGTCGCCCTGCCACGCGGCGCGCGGCGGGAGCACAGGATGGACTGGGCAGGCGGCGCGCTCTTCACCCTCTTCTTACTCGCCTTCACGATGGCGCTCTACGTCGGCGCGCCCGCCGGGGCGGAGGGTGGCGCGCTGCTCAGTAGCACGAACGCGCCGCAGCTCTCGCGCTGGCTCTGGCCCCTGCTCGGCACCGCCATTGTGGCGCTTCTACTCTTCATCTTCAGGGAGCGGCGCGCGGCGGAACCCCTGTTTGATCTGCGGCTGCTGTCGGGCCGGACCTTCGCCGCCGCCAACGCCGTGAGCCTGCTGACGGGCGCGATTCTGATGGCCGTCATGGTTGAAGTGCCCGTGCTGATGCAGGCCGTCAGCACCTCCATCGAGGCAGCGACGGCAACGAGTGGGCGGCTGCTGGCCGTCTTTGCGGGCGGCATGGTGCTGGGCGCGCTCGTCGCTGGGCCTGTGCTGCGGCGCGTATCCGCCCGCTGGGTGACACTGGCCGGGCTGCTCGTCATGATTGCCGGGCTGTGGCAGATGGCGCAGTGGGAGCAGGGCATGACTCCTACCGCGTTGATGGGGCCGCTGGGGCTGGCAGGGCTGGGGCTGGGCCTCGTGACGACGCCCCTCGCCTCGGCGGTTCTTGAGCGCGTGGCTGAGGCCGAGCGCGGCATTGCCTCTTCGCTGCTGCTGGTGGCGCGGCTGCTCGGCATGACGCTGGGGCTGTCGGTCCTCGTGACGTGGGCGCTGCGTCGCTTCACCGCGCTCGTTTCCCAGGTGGACATCAGCTTCACCGACCCCGACGCGGCGGCACTCATGGCTCAGGCGGCGGTAAGCGCAATGACGACGGTGGTGACGGACCTCTTCTTCGTCACGGCAATTGTCGGCGTGGTGGCACTACTCCCCGCGCTCTTGTTGCGAGAAGAGCCGCGAGCAGAACTGGCACCTGAGCACGACAAGCAGGCACAATAATCCATGACACTCACCCTCTCCAACCGAAACCCCACGCGCGATAACCTGCTGGCAATCATGGAGGCCGCGCTGGAGGCCGCTGACCCCTTCAAGGCCGTGCAGCGCGCCATTCGGCGTGACGGTTCCACCCTCCTCGTCGGTGACACCGCCTACGACCTGGACCATTTCGAGAGCGTCTGGGTGCTCGGCGCGGGCAAGGGCGGAGCGCCGATGGCTCAGGCCATTGAGGCCGTGTTGGGAGACTATCTGGCGGGCGGCATGGTCGTCGTGAAGGAGGGCTACACCGCGCCCCTGGAGCGCATCGCTCTGCGCGAGGCATCGCATCCAGTGCCCAACGCCGCCGGGCTGGCGGCAGGCGAGGAGATGCTGAGACTCGCCGCGCAGGCGACGAAACGCGACCTCGTTATCTGCCTCCTGTCGGGCGGCGGCTCCGCCCTCCTGGAAGCGCTTCACCCGCCCCTGACGCTGAGTGACCTCCAGGCCACGACAGTAGCGATGCTGCGGAGCGGCGCGACCATCAACGAGATGAACGTCATCCGCAAGCACCTCTCCAGAGTAAAGGGAGGCCAGCTAGCGAAGGCGATTGCCCCGGCTACCCTCATCACCTTCGCCCTCTCCGATGTCGTCGGCTCGCCCCTTGACGCCATCGCCAGCGGCCCCACCGTGCCCGACCGCTCCACCTGGGAGGAGGTCGAAAAGATGGTAGTGCGGCGCAACCTCAGCGACAGCCTCCCTCGACGAGTGCAGGAGCGCATTGACGCCGGACTCTCCGGCGAGATAGCGGAGACGCCCAAAGCCAGCGACCCCGTCTTCGAGAGCAGCCAGGTTATCCTCGTGGGCGACAACGCCATCGCCGCGCAGGCCGCCTGCGGCGAAGCAGAACGTCGGGGCTATCACGGCACCATCCTGACCACCTTCCTCGAAGGCGAGGCGCGCGAGGTGGCGAAGGTCGCGGTGGCGCTTGGCCGCGAGGTGCAGGCGTTTGGCCGCCCCGTCGCCGCGCCCGCCTGTCTCATCTTCGGCGGCGAGACCACCGTCACCCTGCGCGGCAACGGCAAGGGTGGGCGCAATCAGGAACTGGCCCTCGCCGCCGCCCTCTCCCTGGAAAACACAACTGGCATCACGCTCGGCACCCTCGCAACCGACGGCTCCGACGGCCCCACCGATGGCGCGGGAGCCATCGTGGACGGCACCACCGCCGGCCGCGCCCGCGCCCAGGGAATGCGCCCCAACGAATACCTCTCCCGCAACGATGCCTACCCCCTCCTCAACGCGACGGGCGAGTTGCTGCGGAGCGGCCCCACCAACACCAACGTCAACGACCTCCTCTTCGTCCTCGTAGAGGCTGCCACGTAAGTGTACTGTTTCACGAGGTTCACATACATTGGTGTTTACCCAGGCGTACATCACGTAAGCTCTAGCTACTTACTTGTCATCCTGAACGAAGTGAATCTGCGAAGCGACCTTAAGGGGATCCACCCAGCAACACGCCTGGCGTAGAGCGTTAGCACGCTTGGGCTTTCCTTCACGACTTGGCTGGATCTGTATGCTAACCTTGTGTACTCGTACACGTAAGCAGCACGCCCCGCCAATGACCCGCGCCCAACTTCTGAACGACCTGGCTGACCGAATAGCCACTATCGAGCGGCCCCACCCCGTTCGCGTCGCCATTGACGGCGTAGACGCGGCGGGCAAGACCACCCTCGCCGACGAGTTGGTGCAGCCCCTGCGGGCGCGTGGCTGCCCCGTCATCCGCGCCTCCGTTGACAGGTTCCACAACCCCCGCGCCATTCGCTACCGTCGCGGCCCCGACTCACCCGAAGGCTACTTCTACGACTCCTTCGACTACGCCGCCCTCAAAACCCTTCTCCTCGACCCGCTTGGGCCGGGCGGCGACCTCCGCTACCAGACCACCCTCTTCGACTGGCGCGCCGACTCCCCCGCGCCCTCGTCTTGGCATCACGCCGACCCCGCCAGCATCCTCCTCTTCGACGGCATCTTCCTCCTCCGCCCCGAACTGGAACACTGCTGGGACTTCACGCTTTTCCTGCAAGTCACCTTCGACACCGCCCTCCAACGAAGCATCCAACGCGACACCGCGCCCTCCACCACGCCCGAAGCCGTCCGCGAGCGCTACGAGCGCCGCTATCACCCCGGACAACAACTCTACCTCCGCGCCTGCCGCCCCGCCGAGCGCGCCACCATCCTCATAGACAACAACGACCCTCTCAACCCCCGAATCGTCTCCCCTCTTCCCTAGCCCATTCTGCGCCAGAGTCTCACCAGTCGCGGCTTGCTTCCGTTTCTCACATTATGTCAATAAGAGCCTACCTTTATCGCCCTTCAAAGTAGGCTTTGGTAGGCCCTTGTTCACATAAGATGGCTTCAACTCCCGCATCCGCGCTCACAACGCCCGCTCCGCGCGTGGTCTGCCTGTTGCAAAGCACCCGCAGAGGCGATACACTTAGAGGAACACGAGCCTCCCGCGCCTGAGCGCGGGCTGCTCTCGCGTCTCTCACCAGCATGATGCAGGAGAGGTCAGATGGAACTCGGAATCGTCGAAGAGAAAGTGTACCTGCTGCGCGAGCAACTTTCGATGGACCAGGCAAGGGAACGCGCCTGGGACGCCAAGGGCGATGTCTTTGGTGGGCTGAACAAATTCATCTTCCGCCCCAAAGGCGAAGACGTGCAAATCACCTTGAGCCAGAAACGCTACGAACCCTTCTGGCACGTCGTCTCGCGCTCCGAATACATCTACGACTCCCGACGCAAGTTCCAGGTGCCCGTCTCCAGCCTCATGGTCGAGCGCGTCACCCTCGAAGGCTTCGAGAGCGACTTTCCCGTCGAGAAACAGAGCATCACGCTCAACGGCGTCGAGCACTTCCGCGAGGAGGCGAACAAAGAAGTCTTCGTGGATGCCGCGACGGGCGAGCCGCGCGACTTCAAGTCCGACCTCCAGTACCCGCGCGAGGAAATCAACTTCGCCGAGTTCGACCCCGGACAGGCGATTGTCGTGCCCCCCGAAATCCGCGCCTCCTACGTCGTGCGCCAGGTGCTCGGCGAGACGATGAAGGCCGTCCAGGCCGATGTCATCCACAAGGAAGAGGTGGAAGTCACGACCATTGACCTCTACCTGAAACCCGTCTACGCCTTTGAATACTTCTGGGCCGCCAAAGACAAGCGCGCCGTCGTCGAGTTCGATGGCCTCACGGGCGAGATGCGTACCGGCGGCAAGGCCATCCACGAGGAGCTTGGCCGCATCCTCACCCCCGAAGTCCTCTTCGACGTGGGCACCGACGCGGTGGACCTGCTGCTGCCCGGCGGCGGCATCGCCCTCAAAGTGGGCCGCGCCGTCGTCGCCAGACAGAAACAGCAGCAGGACGGTAACGACAGACGATAGATGTACTGTTTCATGAGGTTCACATACATTGGTGTTTGCCCAGGCGTACATCAAGTAAGCGCTAGTTCCTTACTTGTCATCCTGAACGAAGTGAATCTGCGAAGCGACCTTAAGGGGATCCACCCAGCAAGGTTCATCCTTGAGGCGTTCACACGTTCGCCTCCTTCACGACTTGACTAAATCTGTATGCTAACCTTGTCTACTCGTACAGATAGACGGTGGACGGTGGACGGTAACGGCAAATGGAGCGCCGCTGAAGCGGCGCTCCATTTTTATACTCTCATACATAGGAGAAACAGGAACGGCCTTCAAGTTCGAGAAGTTACCTCCTTTGGTTGCGAGGCTTGGTCACTATATAATACCTCCGTCACATCAAAGCTTGGCGGGCAACGACGCCCGATTGCAACGATGCACAACAGGAGACCCCATGTTTGAAGTCAAAGAGCCAGTGTGGCTGCCGCCGCTCGAAGTCGAGCCTTACGGCATCCACGAGACGATTCTGGATACCATCGGCAGCACCCCACTGGTCAAGCTGAACAAAGTCACGCGCGGCGTTCGTCCCACCGTACTGGCGAAGGTCGAGTTCTTCAACCCCGGCGGCTCCGTCAAGGACCGCATCGGCATCACCATCATCGAGGACGCGGAGCGGCGCGGCGACCTCAAACCCGGCGGCACCATCGTCGAATCCACGAGCGGCAACACGGGCGTCGGCCTTGCGATTGCCGCCGCTGTCAAGGGCTACAAGGCCGTCTTCGTCATGCCCGACAAAATGTCGGAAGAGAAGATTCGCCTCCTGCGCGCCTTCGGGGCGCGCGTCGTCATCACCCCCACCGCCGTCGCCCCCGAAGACCCCCGTTCCTACTACAACGTCTCCAAGCAGATTGTCGCCGAGACACCGGGCGCGATTCTGGCGAACCAGTACCACAACCAGATTAACCCAGAGAGCCACTACTTCACCACCGGGCCGGAAATCTGGAAGGGCACCAACGGCACCGTCACCCACTTCGTCGTCGGCATGGGCACCGGCGGCACCATCTCCGGCACTGCCAAGTACCTCAAGGAACAGAACCCCAACGTCCGGGTCATCGGCGTAGACCCCATCGGCTCGCTCCTCCACGACTACTTCTACACGGGCCAACTCGTAGAGGCATTCAGCTACAAGATTGAGGGCATCGGCGAGGACTTCCTGCCCACCACCACCCACTTCGACTACATTGACGATATTGTCCAGGTCAATGACCGCGACAGCTTCCTCATGGCGCGCCGCCTCGTGCGCGAGGAGGGCATCTTCTGCGGCGGCTCCTCCGGCACCGCCGTCGCGGGCGCGCTCCAGGTCGCCCGTGACCTGAACGAGGACGCCGTGATCGTCGTCGTCCTCCCCGACAGCGGCTCGCGCTACCTCTCCAAAGTCTTCAACGACGACTGGATGCGCGAGAACCGCTTCCTCGATTACGGCCTCCTGGGCGAGGGCCGCGTGGGCGACATCCTCGAACGCGCCGGGCAGCACGAGATGATTATGGCCCGCCCCTCCGATACCAAACTCGACGTGATTGACCGCCTCAAGCAGAACAACGTCTCGCAGCTTCCCGTCGTGGACGATGGCGGCTACGTCGGCGTCGTCACCGAGCGCGACCTGCTCAACCACCTCCTCAGCGCCGAGCACCAGCACGCCCGCACCGAGACCATTGAAGATGTGATTAACCGCGACGTTCCCGTGCTGGGCCGCAACAGCGCCCTGGACACCCTCGCCGCCACCTTCACCGACGCGGGCGTCGCCGTTGTCCTCAATGGTCGCAACCACGTCGAGGGCATCGTCACCAAGATTGACCTTATTGACTACCTCTCAGGCCGCCTGAAGTAACGCACCCAACAAGAAGCCGCTGAGACCTGCAAATCTCGGCGGCTTCATCATAATTCCCTATCTCGAAAGTTACCGTGTGCATCGGAGTTCAGTCGGCATTGAGCCGACTCCAGCTTTCAGCCTGGGGTTCATGAGTGTTGATAATATAATCAGGTAGAAGTCCGTTGCAGTGCGCTTTAGCGTACTTGAGCTATCAGCCTGGGGTTGAAACCCCTGGCGTGCGCCGCCGTGCAAAGGACCGAGTTATGGAACAGCCAGCATCTCTGAATGGACTCCACGACAGCGCCACCTTGCAGCAAACACTCGTAGATTACCTTCTGCAAGGTCCCATCGCCAGCCCGTCCGTCGAGGCCGCGTTCCGCGCCGTGCCGCGCCACCTCTTCCTGCCCCGCCTCCCCCTCGAACAGGTCTACGCCGACGAGGCCATCCCCACCAAACACCGGGACGGCGTCGCCATCAGCTCCTCCTCCCAGCCCGCCATGATGGCAGTCATGCTCGAACAGCTTGCCCTGGAGCCGGGCCATAGCGTCCTCGAAATCGGCGCGGGCACAGGCTACAACGCCGCCCTCATCGCCCACATCGTCGGCGAGGCGGGCCGCGTCGTCACCATAGACATAGACCAGGACCTCGTGGACGACGCCCGTGCCCATCTCGACGCGGCGGGGTTCCAGCGGGTGCAGGTGCTCTGCGCCGATGGCGGCTTTGGCTGTGCGGAAGCTGGTCCTTACGACCGCATCATCCTCACCGTCGGCGCTGAGGAGATTACCCCCGCGTGGCGCGAGCAGTTGAAGCCGGATGGTCGCCTCGTCCTGCCCCTCTCTCTGCGTGGCATGCAGAAATCCATCGCCTTCGAGCCGGAGAACGGGCATCTCACGAGCCGTTCCATCCGCGACTGCGGCTTCATACAACTGCGTGGCCGCTTCTCGGAACCGGACGCACTCACCTCGCTCGGCCATGAACCCGGCCTCCGCCTCTTCATGAGTGGCGGCACCCCTATCCCCCTGGACACCATCTACGGGTGGCTGACCCAACCCAGCCGCGACCTCTCGACAGACCTCAACGTAGAGCCGCGCGAGGTATGGGGTGGCTTATTCTTGTGGCTGGCCCTCCACGCGCCCGGCTACTGCGCCCTTGGCACACAGGGCGAGATAACCGATAGAGGCATCATCCCCCCGCTCATCGGACAGAGCGGCCAGTGGAACACCTCGTTCACGAATGGCCTGCTGGAAGCAAGCGGCCTCGCCCTGTTGATGCGCCCTCCCGACGCCACGCCGCCCCTCGAAAAGCTGATGGAGCCTGTCCCTTTCGTCCTCTGGGTGCGCGGCTATGGCCCCGATGAAACCGTTGCCGCCCGCCTACTGGAACAGGCGCGGGCGTGGGACGCGGCGGGCCGCCCCGCCACCAACGGCCTCCGCATCCGCGCCTATCCCGCCGAAAGCGGCTACACCCCCGGCCCAGGCGAGGCGGTCATTCAAAAACCCTTCTCTCACTTCGTCGTAGACTGGTCCTGAGAAACCCTGTCGTACCTCCGGTAACAGTCATCACCTCCTGAGACTGTGGCACCCGCCGCCATCTCTTCATCCTGCTCCAAATGAGCCACAAATTGGCTCCCCCAAACACTTGACGCAGAACATGAATTCGGCTAAGATAATATCCTCTTGATTCACACCCTTTCCCTTGAAACTCAGGAGGCAGAAAATGTTGCTCTCGCCTAAAGCGCCTACCGTTGGTTGTGGCCGTTCTCGCCTCAAGCGCCTACCGTTGGTTGTGTCCTCTGTGTCTCTGTGGTGAAAATGCCGTTCTCCGTCGCCCTCCTCCATCGTTCCCTCGTCGCGTTCCTGCATAGAAGCCGCACGGCTCCTGCTCGGAAGTCATCCCCTTCGTGTTTTGATGGTGCTCGCTCCAGCCTCGATGTATGGCACGTATATGGGGCATTTTCCGCCCCCTCCTACCTCTTCCATCTCTGTTGGAGCCTGCTAACTCATGACATATTTAATCGCGATGTACATAAATGTACACCTCTTTATCGTCAACTTCCCCCCTCCACCCTCTGCACCCACGAAAAACAGTTCAAATGTGGCGGAAATGTGGGGGTTTCCTGCGGCAACGCCCGTCGTCACCATCCATCCCCGTTCCTTTGCCATCACGTCTTCCTTCTTCCTTCTTCCTTTTTCCTTTTTCCTTTTTCCTTTTTCCTTTTTCCTTCTTCCCTCCCGCACTTGAGGTATAATCACTGCTTAATCGAGCATCCGGCACTGAGGAGAGAAACCGATGGCAATTCAAATCACCATCATTGGCATGGACCCGCTGGGCCAGTCAATGGGTCTCGCCCTGAAGGAAAGCGGCCAGCCTCTCACCATCGTCGCGCACGACCGCACGCATAGCAACGCCAACCAGGCCGCCGCCATCGGCGCGGCGGATCGCGCCGACTGGAACCTCCTCAGCGCCATTGACGGGGCCGACCTCGTCATCATCAACGAACCTGTCAATCAGGTCCGCGAGACCCTCGAACTCATCGGCCCGGAACTCCGCGCCGACGCCGTAATCACCGATACCAGCCCCGTCAAGGGCGTCGTCTTGCGGTGGGCCGAGGAGATTCTGCCGCCCACCGTCCACTTCGTCGGCGGCAACCCCCTCGCCAACCCCGCCACGCCCAACAAAGAACTCTTCCTCAACCAGCGCTACGCCATCATCCCGCTCACCTCCACCCCGGAAGCCGCCCTGCGCCTCGTCACCAACTTCGTCACCCTCCTGGGGGCCGAACCGCTATACATAGACAAGGACGAGCACGACGCCCTCCAGACGGCGGTCATGCACCTGCCCATGCTCCTCGGAACAGCCCTCATCCAACTCACCACGCAGAGCGGCTCCTGGCGCGAGATGGCCTCGATGGCGAGCACCCCCTACGCCCATGTGACGGCCCTGCCCAGCCTCGACCCCGCCGCCCTCGCCGCGCTCTTCCGCCTCAGCCGCGAGTCACTGCGCCACTGGCTCGCCGCCTACCGCAACGAACTCGACGTGCTGGAAACCCTGATTATGGAAGAGGATACTGACAACGCCCTCGAAGCACGGCTGACGACACTCGCGGAGGCCCGCATGCGCTGGCAGCACAACATCCCGAACGACTTACAGGCATCGCTCTACACCGCCGCCGTAACCGAGGCGAAGGAAAACAACAGGATTACCCGCCTCTTCAGCTTCGGGCGGCGTGACCGCAAGCAGTAGCGTGGACGGCACCGCCAGCCCCCGCCCCGCCTGGGTCTACATCGTCGAGTGCGCCGATGGCACCCTCTACACAGGCTGGTGCTACGAGCTAGACGCACGCCTGGCCCTGCACAACACCGGGCGCGGCGCGCGCTACACGCGCGGGCGTGGCCCCGTCCGGCTCCGCTGGTGCGAGCCGCACCCCACCCGCCGCGCCGCCATGCAGCGCGAAATCAGCATCAAGCGCCTGCCGCGCATCGAGAAAATACGCCTGATAGAGGAAATTCAAAGTTAAAAATGCAGAATGCAAAATTGACGGCAGACAACTCACACTTCCGCGTCTTCTCAGCGTTTGCTGTTCATTTTGAATTTCTAATTTTGCATTTTTAATTCCCGGAGGGAGAACATGGCCGGAGTCAACTGGAAGAACCTGGAAGAGGAATGGCTCGAACCCAACCTCGACCTGCGCGACAACGTGCGCGACCTCCTGCTCAAGATTGGCGAGAACCCGGATCGCGAGGGGCTGCGCCGCACCCCGGAGCGCGTCTCGCAGATGTATGAGGAGCTAACCGAGGGCTACCACGTAGACCCCGACAAGCTCATCAACGACGCCATCTTCGAGGTCCAGTACGACGAGATGGTCATCGTCCGCGATGTGGACTACGCCTCGCTCTGCGAGCACCACATGCTGCCCTTCCTGGGCCGCGCCCACGTCGCCTACGTCCCGCGCGGCAAGGTCATCGGCCTCTCGAAGATTCCGCGCATCGTCGAGATGTACGCCCGCCGCCTTCAGGTTCAGGAACGCATGACCAGCCAGATTGCCGACTTCCTCATGGACCACCTGAACCCCTACGGCGTCGGCGTCGTCGTTGAGGGCCAGCACCTCTGCTCCATGATTCGCGGCGTCAAGAAGCCGAACTCCACCATGATTACCAGCGCCATGCGCGGTGGCTTCAAGAGCGACCCCCGCACGCGCAGCGAGTTCGTCACCCTCCTCGGCCTGGAGGGGCGCGTCAGCTAGCCCCTCCAAACAAAAACAGGGAACCCAAACGTCTGAGTTCCCTGCCTCCATCAAGTTGTCAGCATCTTTCTGACCCGCCGTTGCCGTTCATCCGTTAGCGGTCGTCAGTCGTCCATCGTCGGTCGTCGCTCTTTAGACTGGCACGCGGTTCGCCTTCCCCTCCTCGATGAGCATGATGGGAATACCGTCACGAATGGGATAGCGATAGCCGTTGCGCGGGTTGAGCAGGTACTTGCCCTCCTCGACCAGTTCCAGCGGCCCCTTGTCTTCCGGGCAGACCAGAATGTCCAGCAGTTCGCGGCTCACGTTCCCGCCCAACGGCGCTTCCTCGCCGGAAGGCTTGGGCACCGCCACGCCGCCGCTCTGTACCGATGGTTCGCCTGCCAGCTTGTCCAGAATCGTCTTGCCCGCCACAATCACGGCGGGTACAGCCATGAGCGCAATCGCCCGTTTCACGTTTTGGTTCATCTCCAACGTTCCTTTCGACGGCATTCGAGTGCCGGAGTTCTCTGTAAACGCCTTCTAACGTAGGGGAGAGGCTACACGGAATGAACCGCTTTGTCAAAGGTACCTTAGGTATGAGCAGGCAGCCCTAGGTTGCTCTTCGCTTCACTTACGGCTACAAGTTTCGCCACCCCTGTGGGGTTCCAAGAAGCCCAATGGGGGTCGTAGAGTCCGCAGGAGGGCGAAAGAGGTAACCGGGGATGGAGAGGGGCGTCGTCTGCCCCTCGTAATCCTCGGCGGCACGACTTTCGAGCGGCCCCGGACAAGAAGAGGACCATCCATGCAAGCGCCCGGCGGCAGCGAGCCGACCATCATTGACCTGACACCGAATACCACCACTCCGCCACCGACCCCGGAGCCATTGAACGGGCTGGGGCCACGCCGCGCCTCCCACAACCCAGCGACAGGGGCCTTACTGGGTCACGTCCCACTGGTAGGCCGTGACGGAATCGAGGCCGCGCTGGCCGCTACGCGGGAGGCCCAGCGCCTCTGGGCGGAACAGCCACCCCGCCAGCGCGCCGCCCTCCTCCTCCGCTTCCGCGACGAGCTAGAGGCCGACGCAGATGCCGTCGCCCAACTCATCTCGATGGAGCAGGGTAAACCCATCGCCGAGGCGCTCAGTATCGAGCTACTCTCCACCCTCGCGCAGGTCACATGGCTCGCTGGGGATGGCGTCAAGCTCCTGGAGGGCCGCGCCACGCCCCTCTTCCACCCCGTCTTCACCACCAAGCGCGCCCGCTACGAGGCCGAACCGCTAGGCGTCATCGCCATCATCTCTCCCTGGAACTACCCCTTCTCCATCCCCACCACGCAGGTGATGACCGCATTGCTCGCCGGAAACGGCGTCGTCCTCAAGCCCTCGCCCTTCACGCCCCTCGTCGGCCAGAAAATCGCGGAACTAGCGCGGCGGGCCGGGCTTCCCAGCGGCCTCCTGAGCGTGATTCACATCGAGGACTCCGACGCGCCCTACTTGACCAGCCATCCCAACGTGGACAAAATCATCTTCACGGGCAGCGTCGAAACGGGACGCAGGGTCATGGAGAGCGCGGCCCAGGTGCCGACGCCCGTAGTCCTCGAACTCGGCGGCAAGGACGCGGCCATCGTCGCGCCGGACGCCGACCTGAAACGCGCCGTGCCCGGTATCGTCTGGTACGCGATGGCGAACGCGGGGCAGACCTGCGCGGGCGTCGAGCGCGTCTACGTCCACTCCGCCATCTACGACCGCTTCGTGGACGAGGCGGTGGCGCTGGCCGGGCGGCTCAAGGTGGGCGAGGGCATTCGGCAGGAGACCGAGATGGGGCCACTGACCAACGAGCGGCAGCTTGCCCACATCGAGGCGCTGGTCGAGGACGCGAAGGCGAAAGGGGCGCGCGTGCTGGTCGGCGGTTACCGCTTGCAGGGCGAGGGCACCTTCTACGCGCCCACCGTCCTCGTGGACGTGACGCCGGAGATGCGCCTGATGCAGGAGGAGGCGTTCGGCCCACTGCTGCCCATCCTCCGCGTAGATTCGGTGGATGAGGCGGTGGAGAGCGCCAACCAGAGCCGCTTCGCCCTGACGGGGAGCATCTGGACGCGGGACGAGCGCAAGGGGCTGGAGCTTGCGCGGCGGTTGCACGGCGGAGCCGTCAACCTCAACGACCATGCCTTCCACTACGGTGACCCCGGCGTGGGCTGGGGCGGCAACGGCGCGAGCGGCTTCGGGCGCACCAACGGCGTGCAGGGCCTCATGGAGATGGTCAACCTCAAGTTCATCTCGTCGGACATGCGGCGCGGCACCCTCGAACTCTGGTGGTACCCCTACAACGAGGCGCTGGCGCAGCTTCTCCGCAACGTGGCCCGCTTCCTCTACGGCCCGCGCGACAGGAAATTGTGGGCGATGGTCTCGCTACTGCTCAACCCGCGCACACTGACGCGCCTGAGCCTGCGCCAGTTGCTGGCCGCGTTCCGCGCCTCGCTGAGATAGCGGCCATTGTAGGGGCACGGCATGCCGTGCCCCTACAATGGCGCGGCGCGATAACATGAGCAAAAGAGGCGACTGGTGTAAGTACCAGTCGCCTCTTTACATTTGAGTTAGGAGTTACGCAGTTGGAAGAAGCCGGGAGCGCGGGCATCTTGCCCGCTCCGTTGCTCCGCGCCACTGACTCTGTAAAGCGCTACCTTTCAACGGGTAGTGGTGCGCGGTTTTCAACCATTGGTCGTTACCTCGGCCCTCAACTGCTTAACAGGCAAAAGGTCGTTAGAGTGCGCTTTAGCGTACTTGAGCTTTCAGCCTGGGGTTTGAACCCTAGGCGGCAAGGCCGCGCTCAGGGCCACCTCACCCACGCGGTGACGATACAGCGCGCCACCCAGCACCCCCGTCAGGCACAGCCCCGCGCAGATGAGCAGCGTCCGCGACACCCCCATCCAGTCGGAGAGCGAGCCGATGAGGAAGCCACCGATAGGCGTCGTGCCCGCGAACAGCAGGATGTAGATGCTCATCACCCGTCCGCGCAGCGCGTCGGGCACCGTCAGTTGAAGCAGCGTATTCGCCGTCGTGGCAAACAGAATGCCCGCGAAACCAAGCGCCACGAGCAGCACCGCCGATAGGGCAAAGTTCGTCGAGAAAGCGACCGCCCCCAGCAGCAGGCTGAACGCGCCCGAACCGAGTAGCAGGCGGCGCAGCGTCACCTGCTTGGCATAGGCTGTCGTAACCGCCGCCAGCAGCGACCCCAGGCCCATAGAGGCCGACAGCACGCCGAAGCCCGCCGCGTCCGTCTTCAGCACGAAGTTCGCGAGCAGCGGCAGCACCATGCTGAAGTTGTACCCGAACGTACCGATAGCCGCCACCACGAGCATGATGAGCAGCACGGTTGGCGTCTGCCACACGTAGCGCAGCCCTTCGAGTATCTGCTGCTGCATGGGCGTCCCCGCCGGTTTGGGGCGAGGGGATAGCGCCTGCTGGTCCATCCGTAAGAGGCCGAAAATCACGGCGAGAAAACTAATGGCGTTCAGGAAGAGCGCGGGCGCGATACCAAACTGCGCGATGACCAGCCCCGCAGTCGCCGGGCCGACAATCCGCGCGCCGTTGAACAGCATCGAATTGAGCGCCACAGCATTGACCATGTGGCCTCGCCCCACCAACTCCGGCACCATCGCCTGCCGCGCCGGGTTGTCGAAAGCGTTAATCGCCCCCTGAACCGCCGCCAGAATATAGATGTGCCACAGTTCAATCATGCCCGTCGCCACCAGCATGGCGAAAATCAACGCCTGAACCATCGCCAGGCTCTGCGTCATGAGCACCACGCGCTGCTTCGGCATGCGGTCAATCAGCACGCCGCCGAACAGGGACAGCAGCATAATAGGCAGGAACTGTAGAGTCGTGACAATTCCCAACGCGAGCGGCGACTGTGTGAGTTGCAGCACGAGCCACGCCTGGGCCGTCGTCTGCATCCAAGTTCCCGTGAGGGAAATCAACTGCCCGAACCAGAACAGCCGATAGTTGCGAACTTCCAGCGCGCGGAAGCCCTCCATCAGCCGTGTTCGTGCCGGGGCTGTCTCTATCGTATTTTGCATGGGCGCGCCTAGCCGCCCGTTCGTCTTCGCATGGAGAGCCATTCTCAACCTTCTATCGCTACACCTATCAACCCACTCCGGGGAAGGCTATTTTCGACCAAACCTTCCCCGAATATTCTATACTTAGTATATCTAATTATTAGCTTGAGTCAACATTAACGGTACTTCTAACAGGGAGGGCGAGGCGGACAACTGCTACTCACTTGCTCCGCAACTTACTAGCTATATGTGGCGATACTGGCCTGTTGGTCTCGTAGATACTGGCCGTTACTGGCCTTTACTGGCCTCTGCTGGTTTTTCGGACTTTCCTCTCATCCTGCCTTGCGGAACAGGTCAAAAAAACACCACCCCGGTTGGGGCGGTGTTCTTCGCATGGTCATGTGAATGAGGGGAGCTACGCGGGCAGGTGGCGGTCCAGAATGGTGGCGAGTTCCTCGACCTCGTAGGGCTTGTTCACGTAGTCGCTGAAGCCCGCGCGGAGCAGTTCTTCCTGGTGGTTCGCCTGCCGCAGCCCCGACACGGCGACGATGGGCAGGTCCGGCCAGCGCCCACTCTCGCGGACCTGCCGCACCAGATCGAAGCCGTTGATGGAGGGCATCATCAGGTCCATCATGATTAAATCGGCAGGCTCGCTCTCCAGAAACTGCGGCAACTGTCGCCCGTTCTGAAGCAGGCGGATAGTCGCCCCTGGCCGAAGCTCACCTATGAACTCGGCCAGCAACTCTAAATGATCGGCTGTATCGTCAATCAAGACGATGTTGGTCGCAGTCAACACTCAGTCCTCTAGGGAGAGATAGAACTATCCCTCCGCAACGCGCTTGTACAAGTTACTCCAAGTATAGCACGCTACACGGCCAAAATCCACTGCTACCCAAACTGACTATTCTGGTCCGCCGGGAGAGCGTCATTGGTCTCCTCACTCGCCTCT
>DASVVH010000138.1:0-5022 GCA_036386615.1 Ardenticatenaceae bacterium | reverse complement strand
CTTCTCTTCTCCATCTCCTTTCCTTCTAACCCTGAGTTGTACGAGCAGGAGCAGTTTGAGGGCGACGAGGGAGGGATGCGGCTGCGCTTCCGCTGGTTTCCCCTCCACAGCCTCGATTCGGTAGTGCTATACCCCGCGTTTCTCGGCGCGGCACTGCACTCCACTCCCAATCAGGTGACTCACGTCCTGCATTCGGAGTTAGGAGGAAGCGGCACGAAGCATCTATAGGCAGCTTGAGCGATGACGAAACCCACACGAAAAGGCCCTCCCGCTTTCCATGAGCAGGAGGGCCTTTTCGGTTAGTAGCTAACTAGCGGGTGATGAGTGGCAGGAAGATAGGCTCGTCCGCCGGAATCTCCGAGAGCTGCGTCTGCACCGGCCTCGGCATGGTTGGCGAGGTATACTCGATGTAGAGCACGGGCGCGCGCGCCGGGTCCGTATCGTAGGTGGTAGCGCCCCGCTCCCCCGAACCCGTCACCAGGAAGAGCATGGCGTTCCCCTCGCGCCAGTCGGGACGGTTCACGAGTTCCTGCACAATCGCGCCGAGGCTGGGCGACCGGTAGCGTCCACCCTGCGCCCAGGAAGGAACGTTGTTCCACGCAACGGAGGCGGCGGTACGGCTGCGTCTTGAGAGGTTAAAATCGGTCCATGCGATAGCGGGCGCGTTGTCAGTCGCCTCGGCCCGGAACAGGAGCGAGGTTGGCACGGTGCGCGCTTTGTGAGCGGTGAACTCGACGTAGGCGCGGGTGATGGTCGAGCCGGGCGGCAGGGGTAGATTCTGGAAGCGCAACCCGACGGTTTGCGGCCCGAACCAGTAGGGGTCGCTGGTCATATCTACGTCGCCATCCCGGCGGCTGATGGAACCATTGCTGACCGCCTCCTCCGCGTCATCCACCCACTGCATGATGGGAATGCGCGCCGTGTAACTCCCACCCGGCCCCGGCGTCGGGGAGACCGTTGGCGTGCGCGTGGCGGTGGCTGTGCGGGTTGGGGTGCGCGTGCGAGATGGGGTCGCAGTTAAGGTCCTCGTAGCGGTGCGCGTCGCTGTAGCGGTTAGCGTCCTTGTAACGGTTGGCGTGCGCGTCGCCGTAGCGGTTAACGTCCTCGTCGCAGTGGGCGTCCGTGTCGCCGTCGCGGTTGGCGTGCGCGTCGCCGTCGCGGTTAACGTCCTCGTCGCAGTGGGCGTTCGTGTCACCGTCGCGGTTGGCGTGCGCGTCGCCGTCGGCGTGCGCGTCGCCGTCACTGTCACGGTTCTTGTAGGGGTGCGCGTCGCTGTCGGCGTCACCGTCGGCCCGGTGCCACCCCCGACACGATATTCGATGTGCAGCCGGGGAGCCGCTGCCGGGTTCGTGCTGCTGTACGCCAGCGCCGTGCGCTCGCCAGAGCCAGTCACGACGAAGGCCAGGGCACTGCCACTCGCCCAGCCGGGGCGGTTGACGATTTCCTGCACGATGGAGGAGAGGTCCGGCGTCTGGTAGGTACTCCCTACCGTCGTCCACGCGGGCACGTTGTTCCACGCCACCGAGGCAGCCGTCCTGGTGCGGCCTGAAATATTTGCCGCCGTGTAGCTGAAGGTGGGCGCGCTGTCGCTGGCGTGCCCATAGAAGGCCAGCGAGGTAGGCACGCTATCCGCCGTGTGGGCCACGAATTCTAGGTAGGCGCGGGTAATCGTTGCGCCGCGTGGGATGGTAAGATTCTGGAAGCGGATGCCGTCAGTTTGCAGGCCGTTGAAGCCTTTGTCGTCAACCAGTTCCAGGTCGCTGCTGACGAGAGTCATGCTCCCATCGCTCACTCGCTCCTCGGCGTCGTCCGACACCTGCGACACCTGCGCGCGGAACGTGGTGATGGGCGCTGTCGTCGTCGCGGTTGCCGTCGCCGTGTGCGTCACGGTGGGGGCCGGGGGCGCGCTGGTATCCTGCAAGACGAGGAGTTGCGGCGGAAAGTGGCCCTCGCGCGAGGAGAGATCCCACATCTCGGCGAGGTCCCCCGTCAGCACAAAGTCGTAGGTGCCATCCCCCTGAATGGCCGGTTGGAGTATGTGGTAGACCCACGTTCCCGGCCCTGCCGCGCCCACCAGCGTGCCCGCCGAGGTGCCGGGCGCGGGGCGGTTGTTCCAGGTCAGGCCACTCTCCGTCCAGTTCGAGGTCGTGTTGTACAAGGACGGCCCGTTCGAGCCGCCGGAGGTGGTATACAGGTAGACCCGCGCGTTCAGGACTGGATGCGTCACCCCCGTCACCCGGAAGCGCAGGTAGCTCTGCACGTCAGGATTGGCCCCCGCATCGGCGTGCAGTGCCGGGTCCGTACCGAAGTTCAGATTGGGCGTGGACTCCACGACGTAACCATCGGCGATTGGCTCGAAGGACAGCCGCGCCGAGGTTTGGAAGGTAGCCGTGTAGGTCGTCGCAGCGGCGGGCACCGTGATGGCGTGCGAGTCGGCCCCGCCGTCCGACCATGCTTTCCAGGTCAGCCAGCGATTGGCTTCGTCGGGCTGGTGTGGCGCGTAGAGCGTTAGCTCGTTACCCTCCCAGGAGGTCACGGTGGCAGGGGTCGTCACCATCACGTCATCCACCATCACTCGCCGCCCGGATGGGGACGAGGCCACCGTCACCGCCACCTTGCGGGGCATGAACGATTGGCTAATCGTCTGGCTCAGGCCGTTAGCATCGGTAGCGGTCAGAACGATTTCGAGGTAGCTGTTCGTCGCGGCGGCGAGGTCTTCCGGCGTCGGCGCGACGAAGGTGAGATTGTTCCCATTGGTCGGCGGCAGGAAGGGGTGAGTGTGCGTGTCGTGGTGGAGAAGAACCTCCCACGTCAGGGAGGCGGCGGGCAAGGTGCCGTCCTCGGCATCTGTCGCGTTGCCCTGTAGCGTGATGGTCTGCCCGACAGCAAACTGCTGGTTCGCGGTAGGCGATACGATGGTGGGCTGGGGTGCCGTGTTGCCCACGTCCACCCGCACGGTGGCGGGCTGGGCCGAAACCGCGCCGCGACTGTCGCGCACCCGCAGGCTCGCCGTATAGGTTCCTTCCGCCGTGTAGGTGTGGCTCAGGGTCGGGCTGCTGCTCTCGCTGGGAGCCGTGCCGTCGCCAAAATCCCACAGGTAAGTAAGCGCGTCGCCGTCGGGGTCGGAACTGGCACTGCCGTTGAAGTTGACGGTAAGGGGTGCCCTGCCCGCGAGTGGTGAGGCGGAGAGCGCCGCGCTAGGGGCGCGGTTGGCCGCGCCGGTGTATTCAATCTTGCGAAGCTGGCCGCCGCCGTTGCGAACGATGTAATAAAGCGCCTCGGTCGAGCCGGAGGGGCCAAACTCCATGCCGACGATGCTGCTGGTGCCCGTGCCGCCCAGCCCCGACGCAAAGACCTTCGCCTTATAGCTGCCGTCCGTCTGCTGCTCCAAGCGCCAGATTTTGCCGCAGACGTAATCGCCGAAGAGGAAATCGCCGTCGTAGTCCGCGGGCCAGACGCCCGGCGGCACGAACGGCCCTCCGATGGCTGCAAAGCAGAAGTTGAGAGCCGAGTCGGCGTTATCGGTATGATGATACCAGAAGATGGGGTCGTTCGGCGGCGTCTGGGGGCCGGGCGTGCAGACCGTGTCGTAGGCGCATGGCCCCTCGCGGTCAGGCCAGCCATAGTCCGCGCCCGCCGCGCCGACGTTAATCTCTTCCCACTTCTGCTTGCCCACATCCGTCAGGTAGAACTCGTTGGTGCCGCGCCGGAAGCTCATCCTGAAAGCGTTCCGCAGCCCCTGCGCGAAAGTCTCGCGGCAGGGTTTCCCTTTCGCGTTCTGCGGGTTCGCGGGGTCGCCGCAGCGAATGGCGGTCGCGTCGCTGTAATACATGTTACCCGGCACGCCGTCGCCCGTTGCGCGGTTCACGCGCAGCACTTTGCCGCGCAGGCTATCGGGGTTGTCGGATTGAGTTTCCAGCCCCATCTCGCCCATCGTGACGTAAAGGTAGCCGTCCGCCGCGACGTGCATGGCCCCGGAGTTGTGGTTGCCCCAGACCGCCTCGATTCCGTCCACCAGCACCTTTTCGCTGGCGAGGTCTACCGTGCTCCCGTTAAGGACGAAGCGCGAGACGCGGTTGATGGGCAGCCCCGGCTTGAGTCGGTCATCAGGGTCGGAAGAGTTGGTGATGGGGCAGGTGGGGTCCGTCTTGCGCGTGTAATAGAGGTAGATGTAATGGTTCGTGTTGAAGTCGGGGTCAATCGCAAGGCCGACGAGGCCGCGCTCGCTGTTGCTACAGATGATGGAGCCGATGTTCAGCGCGACTGTAGCAGTTGAACCATCCCAGACGTAGAGGTGGCCCAGTTGCCCCGTTACCAGCAGGCGACCATCGGGCAGGAACTCCAGGTCCGTTGGCTGGAGCATCTGCGCCAGCTTGGTTTCGGTGAACTCCGCAGGAGGGACTGGTTCCGGTTCGACCTGTGGAACCTGAGCGCCCTGACGCTCTTCAGATTCGGTTGGCGGCGGGTCTTCCGCCATCGAGACACGAGCAGTCAGGACTAAGAGGAGGCACAGCAACAGACCCACGAGGGGAAGACGAGGCCAGGAACGCGGCAGCAACATGACGGCCCTTTCTACAGTGACCAGTTCGACGACAGAATATAGTGCCCGCTAACCTGGTGGCCCTGGGGAGCGTTGAGAGGTGTCGAGACACACGCAGAGAGCGAGGATGATAGAGGCCGCATCCGCGTTCACCAGCATTATAGAAGCACGGCGAAGCAATGTCAATCCTGGACCGGAAAAGCAACGTCGCGCCAGAGCCATGCGTCTGTAATGTAGCTTCGTGGCACTCGCGCAGCTAGCTACTATCAAGGTTGGCCTGATTACGCGCTTCAAGGTTGGCTTTGCTTGGCTTTGGTTCACGTAAGTCGACCTCGGCCCCTCCGCTCGCTTCCGCACCCCTCGTTTCCTCTGCCGGATGAAAGCACAGCCACAAGTATTGCAGGAGAAATAGGCATTTTCAACCCGCCTACTGTCGCGCCGTGACGGGCCGAAAGTCCCTCGCATGACAAAATCGTTATCTG
>DASVVH010000137.1:0-14862 GCA_036386615.1 Ardenticatenaceae bacterium | reverse complement strand
ACCAGTTTGCGCCACTTTTACGATGAATTGGTATAACAACCCGCGCCAAACATTATGTCAACAAAGGCTTACATTATCGCTCTTCAATGTCGGCTTTTGTAAGCCCTACTTGACATAGTATGTCCGGGAAGCGTCCCGTCGCCACTCAATGGAGTGACTGATGAGTAAGTTGAAGCCCTGCGCCTTCTGCCAGCACGAGACGCCACACACCGTCACACGGGAGCCGCTCGGTAGCGGAACCCGCACGCGCGCGACCTGCGACGTGTGCGGCGGCGGGCAGGTGACCGACAGCTTCCCCAGGCCCGATAAGCCGGAAGGTGTCTACACTCCCACAGGCTGCCGGGTGGAGTTCACGCGCGTCATCGCGCCCACGCGCGAGGCCATTCCCCTGGTCTTCTTGGAGGCATTCGGGGAAGCCATATAGTCAAAGACAGCTATCACTCTAACGAAGGAGGGGCACGGTGCGTACCGTGCCCCTCCTTCTATTTGTGTGGCAGTTAACCCTCGCGCAGGACGGCCCAGGCGCGGCGCGGCGAGAAGGGTTCGGAGGAGAGTAGCGTCTGCGTGTGGAAGAGCCGCGCCACCAGACCCAGGAGCAGGGGCACCGTAACCGCCATGATGGCGATGCTGAGGGCAATCTGCCAGCCCGGAATGCCGCCCTGCACGAAGCGCACAATCATGGTGATGGGCGCGGTGAAGGGAATGAAGGAGAGGACGACGGCGAGCGTGCTGTGCGGCTGCTCGATGAGTTGGCCGAGGAACATGAGCGGGATGATGGCCGGGATGACGACCAGGAAGGTGGCGGGGCCGCTCTCTTTGACAGAGGGAACCAGCGCGCCGATGCCGCCCATCATGGAGGCGTAGACGCCGTAGCCCAGAACGTAGTAGACCAACATCATGAGGCCGAGCCGCCAGTCTATGCCGAGTTGGGCCAGAGGCACCTCAACCAGCCCCGCCTGCGAGACCCCGTAGGAGATGGCGGCCCAGAGGGCGGTCTGCATCAGGCCGAGCAGCCCCAGCCCCAGCACCTTGCCCGCGAGAAGCGGAAAGGGACGGATGGAAGTGAGCAGCACTTCCATGATACGGTTCTCTTTTTCAGTTGCGATGCTCTGAAGCAGGTAGCCCGCCGAACTAAAGGTGGTGATGTAGATGAGCATAGCGGCGAAGTAGGCGAGACCAAAGGCCAGGCCGCTCGCATCCTCGGCTCCCGACTGGTCCACCGCGCGCTCCCCGACGTTCTCCTCCTCGATGAGTTGCCGGGGGAGCGGGTCACGGGAGAGGGCGAGGCGCGCCGGGTCGGCCTCTTCGAGCAGGTTCGAGGTCAGGAGAAACTCGACGATGGCCTGATCGGAGGCGATAGGGTCGAATCGAGCGCCCACGCGCTCCACGTTGCCCTCTTCAAGGTAGTCCGGCGCGATGACGTAGTAGGCGTCCAACTCGCCCGCGCGAAGGTCCGCCTCGGCAGCCGCGCTGTCCTCATAGGCGCGCACGACGCCTTCCAGCATCGGCGGGACGGTCTGGACGACGCCGCTCTGGTCCACATAGCCGATGATTCCCGTCTCCGGCAGCTCCGGCGTGGTGAGGGACTGCACGGCCTCGACCGGATCCCCGCCCAGGTTGCGGATAATCAGGATGACGATGATGGAGATGGCCGGAACCGCGAGCGTGGCGAAGCGGAACGATGCTTTGCGAAAGTAGGTCAGGAACTCGTTGCGGGCGACGAGTAGCATATCTTGCATGGTGGTCCTCTTTCAGAGGAGACGGTAGACGGTGGACGGTGGACGGTAACGGCAGAACGGTACTAGGTGCGGCCCCGCGCGATGGCATCTACCATCGTGTTGAGGGAGAGCCGGGCACCATAGCGGAGCATGGCGGCGCGGAAGAGGCGCGAGACGGCCCACAACGCGGCGGCGGTGCTCAGGGCGAGAACCGCCAGACTGAGCAGGATTTCAGGCAGGGCGATGCGGCCCAAGGCCATCCGAATAGGCACGAGTATCGGCGCGGTGAGCGGGAAGAGTGTCAGGGCGCGGGCGACGGTGCCGGATGGCTCCTCGATGATGAAGGGAGCGAACCAGAGGGGCACGACGCCCATAATCCCCAGAAAGCCCGCTATCTGCTGCGCCTCGCGCGCCTCGCCCACAAGGGCACCGATGCCGACGAGAATCGTCGCGTAGAGGGCATAGGCGAGCAGGAAGAAGAGGAAGGCCCAGGCCAGCAGGTCCCAGGGAATAGGGAGGCCACTCGGAAACTCGCCGCGCAGAAAGAAGACGAAGGCGGCGAGGAGCAGCCCCACGCCCCAGAAGAGCACCTGCGAGAGCGCCACCGCGCCGAGGCCCACGATTTTGCCGCCAATGAAGGACCAGACGCGGGTGGAAGTCGTGATAACTTCCATCAGGCGGTTTTCCTTCTCCTCGGAGACCGCCTGCGCGAGATAGCCGGAGGAGTAGGCGATGGAGAGCGCGAAGGCCAGCGCCAGCCCCACCGGAATGAGCAGAGCAAAGATGAGTTCGGCCCCCTGCCGAACGCGGCGACCCGTGTCCAGGGAGCGATAGGAGAGTTCAATAGGGTGCTGAAGCCGCTCGGCGACGCCCGGCTCGGCATCCCGCAGGAGGTTGGCGCGAAGCAGTGACCGGATGGCCCCGCGCTCGTTGCCGTTCGCCTCACCCTCGGCGACGGAGCGGACCCGGCCCGTCTGGAGATAGTCCTGGGGAATAATCCAGAGGCTGTTAATCTCGTCGCCCGCGAGGGCGGCGCGGCCCTCTTCCTCGGTGGCAAAAGCAACCAGGGTGGCGTCCAACTCGTCTTCAGGCGGCAGAATGGGGTCGGCCAGAAGGCCGCTCTCGTCCACGTAGCCGACGCTTGGTTCACCGCGCAGCAGTTCAAAGGCGATGGGCACCATCGCAACGGCGACGAAGAAGAGGGGCATGCCGATGGCGAAGAACAGGAAGCGGCGCTGGCGGACGACGCGCCAGAACTCGTACCGCGCGATGAGCCAGAGGTCTCTCATGCCTGCTTCTCCTTCACGACGGCGACGAAGATGTCGTCGAGCGAGGGGGTGGCAACCTCGAACTCCTCGACGGAGACGTTGGGGGCGATGGCAAGCTGGCGCAGAAGCTCCTGCGGCGTGACGCCGGGCATGGGGAAGAGTTCGTACTGGCCGTTGCGCCGGATGATGTGGTCCACCCCCTGAAGCGCCTCCAAATTGCCCGTCGCTTTCACGAGGACGGAGCCGGTGGCATATTCCTGGCGCACGGCATCCACCGGGCCGTAGAGGACGCGCTGCCCGCTCGAAACCATCATCAGGCGGTCGGCCATCTCCTCAATCTGGCGCATCTGGTGGGTGCTCATGACGACGGCAGTCCCCTTGGCGGCGAGGTCGTAGATGATGCTCTCGATGAGCCGCGTGTTCACAGGGTCGAGGCCGCTGAACGGCTCGTCAATGATGATGAGTTCAGGGTCGTGCAGGATGGTGACGAGAAACTGAACTTTCTGCTGCATACCCCGGCTCAGGCTCTTGACCTTATCGTTGGCCTTTTCGGGCAGTTCGACGCGCTCAAGCCCCGCGAGGGCGCGCTTCCTGGCGTCGGCGGCGGAGAGACCCTTGAGGCTGGCAAGGTAGGTGAGGCATTCCAGCACGGTCACGTCCTGATAGAGGCCGCGCTCTTCGGGCAGGTAGCCGATGCGCGGGTAGAGCTTCTCGGTGACGGGTTCGCCAAAGACACGGGCGGTGCCCCTATCCGGCTTGATGAGGCCGAGGGTCATTCGCATGGTGGTCGTTTTACCCGCGCCGTTGGGGCCGAGCACGGCGAAGATTTCGCCGGGGAAGACCTCGTAGGAGACGCCCTGCACGGCTCTTACGTCGCCGTAGGACTTGTACAGGTCGCTCACGTCAATGACGGGTTGTGCCGAAGATGCCATAGGAGACTCCAATTCGAGAAGGAGTTGGGGTTGGACGATTGACGAACAACGAAGGACGAACGACGGACGCTCACGGAAACGGCGGGAGCGCGACTGTGATTTAGATAATCATGATGTGAATAGCATAGTCAAAGACCGCGTTCTTGGGAAGCAGTCTCCAGTCAGTACGTTGGGACGTAACCAGGGGTTGCGGGAGGAACCAGGAGAATGTTCGCCGTGAGACTAAAGTCCCCTTGAAGTTAGCAGGGAGGCCGAGTATCGTGTCGGTATCATCCGCTAAGGAACGGGAAACCGTCGCCATGCTTGCTTCAACACGAAAGCTCGTCAACGAACTCACCGCACCTACCGTGCCCCCGCTCCTTCTGGAATGGGTGAGCGTCGGCATCCTCTGCCTGCTCTTTATCGGGTTCCCAATGGAGCCGGTTGACTTCGCGGTCTACTACGAAGCCGCCCAGGCATGGCCTAATCCATACTCACTACCGCTCACGAAACTCGGTCCCTATGGCGTGGAGCTATATTACATTTACACGCCGCTGGGCGCGCTCCTCGTGGCTCCGCTCGCGCTCGTCCCTTACCCGGTGGCGTCCGCCCTCATCCGAATCATCACGGTGATTGGTCTGCACCTGCTGGCGGGGCGCACCTTCTGGAAGACGGCAGCCATAATTGCCGCGCCTACGACGATTCTACTGGCGTACGGCAACATTGATACGGTGGCCGCTCTGGGGCTGCTCCTTCCCGGCAGTGCGGCGGCCTTGCTGCTGCTCGCCAAACCTCAGGTCGCCATACTCGCGTTACCGCTCATCGCGCGGCGTGATGGATGGCGTGCCTTCCTGCCCGCAGCCGCCGTGTTCGCCCTGCTCCTCCCGCAGTGGCTCGAATGGTTGTCACGCGCCCGCGCCGCGCCTGCCAACCCCTTTAGCGTCAGCCTCTTTCCCTGGAGCCTACCTGTCGCGGCCCTGATGGTGTGGTTCGCCTGGAAGCGCCGCAACCTCCACCTCGCCGCGCTGGCGACTCCCTTCGCTACGCCGTACCTCACGCTGGCGACGCTTCCCATCATGGCGGCACTCCTCTTCCGCCATTGGCCGCGCCTGGGCTGGGTGGCCTGGGTGGGCGCATGGGCCTACGTCATCTTGAGGTGGCAGTAGCCGTTCAGCCCCGTTCGCCAGACGGCGCGCCATTCACTCTCTCCGTAATGTCCCCTTTAACCCTGTAAGAATGGGTTTCTTTATCCATGCCCTCCATCCAAAATCGCGCGGCGTAGAGCTTTACGCGGGCTGGGCGATAGCGGGAGCGAGGTCGTCCACCAGTTGCGAGCCGAAGATTTCGGCGTAGAGGGGGCTTTCCTCGATGAGTTGGTCGTGGGTGCCCCGCGCCACGATTTCGCCCCGGTCCAGGACGAGGATGAGGTCGGCGTCGCGGACTGTAGAGATGCGCTGGGCAATGACGAAGGCAGTGCGCCCGGCGAGCAGGTTATCCAGCGCCTGCTGAATCTGGAACTCGGTCTCGGCGTCTACGGCGCTGGTGGAGTCGTCGAAGATGAGGATGTGGGGGTCCACGAGGATGGCGCGGGCGATGGCGATGCGCTGCTTTTGCCCCCCACTGAGGCCGACACCACGCTCGCCGACGATGGTATCGTAGCCCTGAGGCTGGGCAAGGATAAAGTCGTGGGCCTGGGCGGCGCGGGCAGCCCCTTCGATCTCGGCCTGGGTGGCGTCGGGGCAGCCGAAGGCGACGTTATCACGGATGGTGCCGTGAATCAGGTTGGTTTCCTGAAGGACGATGCCAATCTGCGAGCGCAGCGAGTCGAGCGTCACGTCACGGACATCGTGGCCGTCAATTCTCACCGTCCCACCCGTCACGTCGTAGAAGCGGGGGATGAGGTTAATGATGGTGCTCTTGCCGGAGCCTGTCGCGCCGAGGATGGCGACCCGCTGGCCCGGCTCGGCCTCGAAGGAGATGCCGCGCAGCACCTCCTCCTGCACGCCCAGGTAGCGGAAGCGCACATCGTCAAAGGTGACATGGCCCCGGACGGAGGGAAGGGGCGCGGCACCGGGGCGCTCGCTGACCTCGCTCTCGGCGTCCACAATCTCGAAGATGCGCTCGGAGGAGGCCCCCGCGCGGGAGAGAATCTGCGAGATGAAGCCGAGTTGGAAGATGGGCATCAGGAAGAAGGCGAGATAGGTGTTGAAGGCGATGAGCGTGCCGAGCGAGAGTTCGCCGGAGATGACGCGATTGCCGCCGTACCAGATGACGATGAGCGTGCCCAGGTTGGCGAAGAAGAAGACGAAGGGAAAGCCCACCGAGAAGAGGCGCACGATGCTCAGGTACTCGCCGTAGAGCGCGTCGTTGCCCGCGCGGTAGCGCTCCAGTTCGTGAGGTTCGGCAGCGAAGGCTTTGACGACGCGCACGCCCGCGATGCTCTCCTGAAGGATGGTGTTCAGGTTGCCCAGCTTTTCCTGAACGATGCGGAAGCGCGGGAAGAGCCTGCCGAAGAGCGTGAAGAAGATGATTCCCATCGCCGGAACGGTGGCAAGCGCGGCGAGGGCGAGCCGCCAATCAGTGACGAAAAGGATGATAGCGCTGCCAACCAGGGTCAGGATGGCCGAGAGGAATTGCAGGAGACCCTGCGCGATGAAGAGGCGCACGTTCTCCACGTCGGAGGTGAGGCGCGTCATCAGTTGGCCCGTCTGGTGCTGGTCGTGATAGGAGAAAGAGAGCGTGGCGAGCTTGGAGTAGACCACGTTGCGGAAGTCGTAGGCGACGTTCTGCGAAGCCTTCTCGGACCAATAGCCTTGCAGGAAGGTGAAGAGGCCGCGCGCCAGCGCGACGAGGAGGAGGCCGACGGTGGCGACGACGATGCCGTTCCAACTCCTGATGGCGATGCCCTGGTCAATCAGCAGGCGCACCAGTTGCGGCGCGTAGAGGTTGGCGGCAGTGACGAGAAACAGGGAGATGAGCGCGCCAAAGGCCATGACGCTGTATGGACGAACGTAGGCTAGTGCGCGGCTAACTGCGCTCATGATGGTACCTCACAGATATTTCGCAACGCAAAGTATAGCCGCGAGGAAGAGAAAGGTAAAAGGCAAAGGAGAAAGTTAGCCTTGGTTAACTTCTCAAGGCTGAAGCGCTTAACCGCGCGGGATGAGGAGGCCGGATTGGGAGCCGTCGTTGTGAATGGCGAGGATGATTTGCGCTTCCTCGTCCGTGCAGGCGAGGAGGATTTTCATCTCGATGTCGCGCTTTTCGAGGTCTACGACGCAGAGGATGGCGGTGAAGCGGCGCTCCGGCAGGGTGCCGAGCCACACGTCAATGCCCTGCCCGTCGCCGGAGTACGTGCCTTCGAGGTAGCCGTAGTCGAGGGGATAGATGAAGTCGGGGTAGCGGGGATGAGGCGTGCCTCTAGGTCGGTCTATGATGAGGGTGGAGGTCGCCAGCAGCGTGTCGAGGGTCTGCTAGAAGGCGGGAGCGATTGGATTCATTAGACCCTCCGACGCGAAACGGTTACTGAATTTGCGTCTCGCAGGAGGCGTGGAAGCTATCGTTGCCGGGGCCACCGTAACAGGCATCGGTGCCCTGATCGCCTCGAAGGCTGTCGTCGCCGGGGCCACCCAGAATAACGTCGTTGCCGCCGCCACCACCGAGCGAATCGCCACTATCACCACCGACCATGCAGTCGTTGCCGCTACCCGCATTGAGGTTGTCAACCCCAGCCGTGCCCAGAATCAACTCGTTGGCGTTACCTCCGCTCGCGCCATAGCCGATGGCTGTCAGGCCCATGCCCGCGCATTCGGGCGGGGCGAACGTCGCCGCCTTGTTCGTGATAGCACTGCTGTACGTGCTCATGGCAGTGAGGGGCACATTGTTGGCAGCCGCCAACGCCGAGACGATGCCGGTCAGTATGAGCACCAGCATCGCCATCCACGCCAGCCGAATGAGCCGCACCATTACCATGCCGTCTCGCTCTCCCGCAGGGGCGCAACGTCTTCAAAGGGGGCATTTGCCCGGTAGTGGTAGGTCAGGTTGCCGTCGCGCACATAGTAATCGTGAGTGAGGCCACGCTGCTCGTGCAGAATCATGCGCCCGTCGCGCTCGGCCAGCTTCGCCATATCCTCTATGGCCGAGACCTCGATGAGGGGCGCGGCGGGGTCGCGGCCACTGTCACGAACGTTGACCAGCAGCGCCGCGTAGCGCATCTGAATGCGCGCCGCCTCGTCCCCGCGCGCCGCCCGGAACATGGGAAGCCCCAACGCCACCGCGCCCGCCAGGGAGAGCACAAAGCCCGCGACAGCGAGCCAGCGCGCCGTCGAGACGGGTAGGGTGAGGCTCAAGAGCGAGAGTTTGTTGGGTTCGGTGCGCGTGCGCGGGAAGAGTCCCTGCTGGGTGGTAGAAAGCGGGTCGGTTCCCTCGCCCCGGTTTGTGAGCGACATCTGCAACGGGTCGAGCTGGAATTCCAGGCGCGGGGCGAACTCGTCCTCGAACGGTTCTCCCGCGAGGGTTCCATTGAGGGCAATCTGTGGAACAACCGCGACAGTGTAGTACGAGCGCTGGATGGCCGTCTGCTGCTCGAAGCTGTCAATGAACGCCTGCACCTGCGTCAGGTCGAGCGCGCCCTCGGCGGCGAAACTGGCTCCACTGAAACGCGCCTCCGGCTGGAGTTCCATCGTTCGCATCCAGCCGTTCCCATCGCCGATTTCGGCAACGAGCCGGACCGTCCCCGCTAGCTGCTCCGGCAGGTCGGAGAGGAACTGGTAGGTGAACTTCACGTCCACGCGGCTGGTCAGCCGCCGATAGATGGGGTCGCCCGCCTGCGCGTTGTATGAATCATAGACGCCGAGGGGCACGGGGGCCGTGTAGTCGAACTGGGCCGTGTGCTCGTAGGCGAGGTCGTCGGTGAGGTCGCGGGAGAGGGGCCGCGAGAAGGCGAACCACCCCAGCAGCAGCGAGGCGAAGGCAAGCGTCGCCAGGCCGAAGGTTGCCTCGGCGCGGCTCTGCGAGAGAGCGGAGGTAGATGCAGACGCACGCTGCGCGCGGGCCTGCTTCCGGCCACGCCGACGCCCCGGCCACGTTTCCGGCTCACCCGCCATTCCGGTGACGGTGGCGATGCCGAAGGCGGCGGCGAGCAGGGTCATCCCGCGCGGGGTGCGGGCCTTTTCGAGCAGCTTGCCAGCCGAGGGCAGGTAAACCCACTGCTCGCCGATGAGTTCGGATTCGACCGGCTGGTAGGAATCCACCCAGCCATTGTTATCGCCCTGGAAGAGGTAGCGGTCCCCCTCCCGCGCGATGACGCGGTGGATGATGGGGCCAATCTCCGGGTGGCGATAGGTCACCACATCGCCCACCTCGTAATCCGAGGTCCGGCGCAGGATGACCAAGTCGCCGAGGTGCATACCTGGCTCCATGCTATTGCCCGCCACGATGACGTAGGCCGCGTGGCCGCCGAACTGGATGGGCGCGAAGGCAACCCAAACCGCGCCCAGCAGCACGAGCACGAGGGCGGAAACGATGGCGATGAATGGGGATGGATGACTTTTCACCAGCACTCGTATCCTGAAAGGGGGTGTAACCACGTAACGTGGTCACACCCCGGTCTCACGCGGCTCAGAGTTGATTACTGGGCCGCGACAATGCGAAGGTCGGTCGCACCCTGCGTCGTCACGCCGGTGAGCGCGCAGGTATAGCTGGTGCCGGTGCCGCCATTGCTGCAAGTGAACCACGCGCCACTCGCCGACAACTGCGCCTTGACGGTGGTCGGGGCCAGCGCCCCGGCGGGCGGCGTGACCGTGAAACTCACCGATGCAAGGTTCTGCGGGTTGGTGGCATTCAGGGTGTAGGCGACGGCGGTGATGGTGTAGCCACTGATGGTGTTGGTGCCATCGCCAGCCGCGCTCACCGGAACGGTGTTCGTAGCCGCGAAACCTCGCGTGGCGACCGCGAAGATGAGGGCGAAAGCAATGGCCGCGAAGGTGCGGATGCTCAGTAGCCGGGAGACGTACATGTGACTCACTCCTATGGTAGAGAAAGGATGATAGCGTGCGAGATTGCACATCTGGTCAACGAGGTGAGGTACACCTCATCTCAACTTGTACTCAGTGTACTGGGAGGCCACGCTGCTTCAATAGTACCGTAGGGTACAAAGAGTAGGACAGCGGCCCCTGTAGCGCCGCAGGGCTGTGTCAAAGTGGGATAGGGAAAGGAGCAGGGGAGCGAGAAAGGGGCCGGACGGGCACAGAGGCCAGTATAGGCCAGTAACGGCCAGTACTGGCGAGCGATAAGCGGCCAGTATAGTGATAAGTAACTGCTTTGTACCTGTAAAGTACATCACAAGTCGTGCGGCTTTGACACAGCCTTATGTAGAGCCGCTATCCCGCATCCCACATCCCGTATCTCGTGCTATAATCGGGTCGGAAGGAAGTGAGGGAGCCGAACTGTGTATTTGAACAGCCGCCAAAAGCCCAAAACCGCCAACTGGCGTCTCCGCAACTGGCTGATGCTCGCCGTAATCTACGCGATTACCGGATTGCTCTGGCTGCGCCGGGATTACCCCCTGGCTTTTATTGACCCGGCCCCCACCCCGGCCACCGCAGCCGCCGAAATCGAGGAGGAGCCTGTTGAGAACGACGCGGGGTTGGACCACATGGCGCGGGGCGACCTTTATTTCGATCAGGGCAACCTGACCGCCGCGCGCGAGGCTTACGAGGAGGCAGTCGCGACGAACCCCGACCTGGCGACGGCCTACGCGCGATGGGGGCGGCTGCTCGTCCTGCGGCTGAAATACGACGAGGCCGTGATTCGTACCCAGCGCGCGGTGGAACTGGCCCCCGACGACGCCGAAGCTCTGGCGGCTCACTCGATGGCACTCGATTACACGGGGGATGCTGCTGGGGCGGTGCGCTACGCCCAGGAAGCGATTGCCGCCAACCCCAACAATGGGGCAGGGCACGCGGCGCTGGCAGAAGCCTACATGAGCCAGCAGAAGTTCCAGGAGGCGCTGGCGACCGCAGAGCAGGCGGTGCAGATTGACCCCGACAGCGTGTGGGCGTGGCGCAGCCTGGGCTGGATTCGTGAGAATCTGGGGCTTTGGCAGGAAGCGATTGAAGCCTACCGGGAGGGCATCGCCGTCACGCCGCTCTCCTATCTGTACGTCCGGCTAGGAATGAACGAGCGTGTTCTGGGGAACACCGAAGCGGCAACCGCGGCCTTGCTGGAATCAACGGTGGTAGACCCGCGCAATCCCTTTGGGTATGCACAGTTGGGACTGACCTACATCAATATGGATGATTACGCTTCGGCCAGCGATTATCTGCAACAGGGCATCACGCAGGACCCCACCTATGCCTACAGCTACGCTCTGTTGGGGCTGATCTACTATCGCCAGCGCAACTTCGAGGGCGCGATTGAGCAGTTGGAGAAGGCGGTCAGCTTCGGGCAGACCACGTCGGACGTGTACTACGAGTTGGGGTTGGCACACGCCTATCTGGAGCAATGCGAGCAGGCTATTCCCTGGCTGGAGCGCGCTCTGGCATTGGAACCAGACTCTCCCCCGGCACTCGAAGGAATGCGAATCTGCGGCGCGACGCCCGCCGCAGCCGCCGAGGCCGCGCCCGAAGCCACCCCCGAACCCGCACCCGCCCCGTAGCCGATTAGAGCTTCCACCTCGTATTTCCGTTAGCGGTCGTTGGTCGTCGGTCGTCGGTCGTCGCCACTCCATCCATACCGCAAGAGTATCGAAATGCCCGAACTACCCGAAGTCGAAACCGTCGCGCGCGACTTGAGACGCGCGGGGCTGGTCGGACGAGTCATCGAGGACGTGACCGTGCGCTGGCCCCGCACCCTGGACCGCCCCACCATCGAGGAGGCGCGGCTGCGGATGCGCGGGGCGCGCGTCGAGGACGTGCGGCGGCGCGGCAAGTTCATCATCGTGGACCTCTCGACGGGCGAGGCCCTGCTCATCCACCTGCGAATGACGGGGCAGTTGGACATCCAGCCCACCAACGAACCCGCCGACGAGAAGCACCACCACGTCCTGATTGACCTGGAGGGCGGCGACCAGCTTCGTTTCAAGGACACTCGCAAGTTTGGCCGCCTCTATCTCGTGGCCCATCCCGACGAGGTGGTGGGCGCGCTCGGCCCGGAGCCAGTTGACCAGGAGTGGACGCTTGAGGAGTTTCGGAAGCGAATCGCGGGGCGGCGGGCGAAGGTCAAGCCACTGCTGCTCAACCAGAATTTCGTCGCGGGGCTAGGCAACATCTACGTGGACGAGGCGCTATTCCGCGCCCGCGTCCACCCGGAGCGCACCACCGATACCCTGACGGCAACGGAGATAGACGCCCTCTTCGACGCCATGCGCGCCGTGCTGGAAGAGGGCATCGGCAACGCGGGCACGACCCTCGCGGAGGCGAGCACGAACTACTACAGCGTCGGCGGGCGTGCGGGAAGTAACAAGAGCAACCTCCGCGTCTTTCGCCGCACCGGCCAGCCCTGCCCCGACTGCGGCACGCCTATCGAGCGCATCGTCGTGGCGCAGCGCAGCAGCCACTTTTGCCCCGCCTGCCAAACGTTAGACTAACCGTTTACACAGCGCGCCGATGGTACTGTCCGCTTCTATTCCGTGTTAAATCGTTGCTGACGAGTTGTGCCAGCGGCGCGGGGGCACATCAAAGTCTCACAAGCTGCGACCTACTTCTTAATCAATATCTTTATGTCAATTAGGGCCGACATCTATCGCCCTTCAATGTAGGCTTTTGTAGGCTTTGCTTCACATAATCATCTGTAACCCCTCCCCTCAAACCCCTCTTCCCCCCTCCCGCCCTGCAACACACCTCATCTTCCGTCCACCGTCCACCGTCCACTGTCCACCGTCCCCTCTCCTTTCTTGCTGGTGCCTCCCTGCGATGCTAACATCGCGCCCATGTCGCAACGCAGAATCCCCCTTCGCCTCCGGGCAGCCCTCTCTTCCCCCACCGCCAGCGCAGCCCCGACACTTGAGGCCCAGCCCGCGTCCGGGGTGGCGGCGCGGCGCTGGCAGCGCCACCTGCCCTATCTGGTGTTGCTGGCGCTCGGCACAACGTTTCTGGTTGTCCTTTCCCTGCTCAACCACCGCGCGCTGAACACCGGCTACGACCTCGGCATCTACGACCAGACCATCTGGAATCTCTCGCAGGGACGCATCTGGCAGACCACCCTCGTCTACGAGACGGCGGGCTACTACGATCACTTCGAGCCAATCCTCGTGCTCTTCGTGCCGCTCTACTGGCTCTGGCCCGATGTGCGGGTGCTGCTCATCGCGCAGGCCGTCGCGCTGGGGCTTGGCTCCCTCCCCATCTATCTCTACGCCTACCGTCGCCTGGGCACGGCGACGCGCGCCAGCGTTCCCATCGCCCTTGCCATCGCCGCCGCCTACCTCGCCTATCCCGCGCTGCACCACGCCAACCTCAACGACTTTCACGAGGTCGCGCTGCTGCCGCCACTGCTCGGCTTCGCCCTCTATGGATTGCTAACCGGGCAGCGCCGCGTGATGTTCATCTTCCTCGGCCTCTGCCTGCTGGTGAAGGAAGATGTAGCGGTCACGGCGCTGGCCTTTGGCGTCTACATCATGCTGCTAAAGCCTCACGGCTTCCGGCGGCGCGACGGGCTGTTCGTCGCCGCCTTCGCCGTGACGTGGGCGCTGCTGGTCCTCTATCTCTTTTATCCCGCGCTGACGCGAGGGCTGCCCTACCCCTTCGTCAGCCGCCGCTATTCCTGGCTGGGCGACTCGCCCGCCGACGCGGCGCGGGTGCTGCTCACCCAGCCCTGGGTCTTGCTGCCGCATCTGTTGCAGGGGCCGAAACTCCAGTTCCTCATGCGCCTCTTCGCGCCGCTGCTCTTCCTGCCCCTACTCGGCTGGCCCGTCATCGGCCTGGCCCTGCCCGTGCTCGGCTACCTGATGCTCAGTAGCTACGAGCCTCAGTGGTCGGTCCAATCCTATTACAACCCGCCCCTCCTCCCCGTCCTCTTCTTCGCGCTCGTCACCGTCTTCTACCGCGTGCAACAGCGCGTCCCGGCGCGGCACTCGAACCGGGTGCTGGCAGGACTGGCCGCGAGCGTGCTGCTTAGTGTCGGCGTGGCCTACGTGCTGGACGCGCCGGGGCCGGGCAGCCGACAGTTCCACGCGCCGCGCTTCCAGATTAGCGAGGAGGACGAGGCAGCCTATCAATTGATGGCGAAGGTGCCGGACGAAGCCTCGCTCGGTTCGCTCTGGTGGCTGATACCTCACCTCACGCACCGCCGCCAGATAGACGTGGTACTCGATAGGCCGGAGCAGCCGCCCGACTATCTCCTGATAGAGGAGCGGCCCGGCGTCCAGAGCGCGCCCATCTACCCCTACGCCGCGCCGCCCGGCCCCCTTCTCTTCCACGAGTACGGCCCGGTAGACGCGGCTGGCCCCTATCGCATGTTGCAACTACAGCGCAGCCTGCCACTCGTGCCGCTTGACGAGCCGGAACCAGCGCCAACGCCCCTGAGCCTCGCCGCCTATCTCTGGCCCGACAGCCCGAACCCCGCCGAGCCGCCGACAGTCACGCCCGGCCAGGAGGTGCGCCTCGTGCTGGCATGGCGGCGCACGGGCACGCTTGACCGCCACTACGTCTTCTTCGTCCACGTTCTGGACCCGCGCGCGCTCAACGAGAGCGGCCAGCCAACGCTCGTGACGCAGAACGACCACGAACCCGGCAACGCCCGCTTCCCGACTAACCAATGGGAGACCTGGACGAATCCCGAAATCGTCCTCGACGAGCAGCGCATCTACATTCCCGCCGAACTCGCGCCGGGAAGCTACGACCTCTACGCGGGAGCCTACGAGCAGCAGACAATGGAGCGCGTCGAACTGGGTGGCCCCGGCCAGTCGCTGGTGCCACTGGGCCAGATTCAGGTGGTAGCACCGGATGGAGAGTAGCCGCCCCGCCCGAA
>DASVVH010000136.1:0-3539 GCA_036386615.1 Ardenticatenaceae bacterium | reverse complement strand
ATCCCCCCGGCTGCGTCGGCGCAACGGGCGGCTGTGGCGTCGCGGCGGGACGGCTCGGCGTTGGCGGGATGCCCGGCTGCGTCGTAGTGGTTGGAAGCGTGCCGGGCCGCGTCTGGGTGGGCGCGGGCGTGATTCCGGGCGGTGGTGTCGTCCCCGGTGGCGGCGTTATCCCCGGCTGCGGTGGGACCACGAGCGACGGCGTAATCGCGGGAGGCGGCGTAATCCCTGGGCCGAGTGGAAGGGTCGCGCTGGGCGAGGGAATCACACCCGGTTCCGGGGTCTCGTCAACCGGGGGAAGCTCGATGGGCGTGGGGAGGGGGTCGGTTGGCTGGTCAACGGGTGGCTCATCAATGGGCACCTCGCCCTCAAGGGTAGCGGTGGGCAGGATACCCTCCAGATTAGCCGTCGCCGTCGCCTCCGCATCCGGCGGCACGACAAGCGCGCCGCGCGGCGTCGAGGTGGGCGGCGCTGGGCGCTCCGGCAGGGGGGACGCGCCAAGCTGCCCTGCCGTCGTTACATCGTCTGCTTCCGGCGTGACGCTGCCCTCCACGACCACGCCGAAGGCCAGCACGAAGAGTGCGATGACCAGCGTCGTCACGCCGAGGACGATAATCATCACACTGTTTCGCTCAGGTAGCGTCAAGGCCGGATTCCATCCCCACTCTCAGACATGAGGCGAATCTTAGCATAAAGCGGCCTCTGTACGAATGATGGAGGACGAAAGACGAAGGACGAAGGTAACGTCCTGTGCAATGTGCCGGAGCCACCGTAGAACGCTTGCTGCCCCGGCACGTAATCTGCTGTCTTCTCCTTTGAGCCATCCATCGTCTATTTCCCAGGAGCACCAACACTATGTTAGGAACCTACGTCGAGCGCGCCATCCGCCGGGCCGGGCTGGAGGCGGCGGGCAAAACAGTTGCTTCCGCCATTCACAGCGCGGTTCTGGCAGGCGGCGAGCCTGCCCGCAATGTTGCCGACCTGCTGCACGGAACGTGGCTGGGTCACCCGCTCCATCCCGTGCTGACCGACATTACCGTCGGCTCCTGGTCCCTCGCTACACTCTTCGACGGCATCGCCGCCGTCACTGGCTCCGAGGATGCCGAGAGCGCGGCGGATACCCTGGTCACGGTTGGCGTGCTATCTGCCGTGCCGACGGCTCTCGCCGGAATGACTGATTATTCCACCATTCAAAAGCCCGCGGCGGGCACGGGCCTCGTGCATGCCCTGCTCAACAGCACCGCGCTGACGCTCTACGTGCTCTCGCTCCTCGCCCGCCGAAGGGGTGCCCGGCAGGTGGGCGTCATCCTCTCGACAGTCGCCGTCAACATCCTCCTCGCTTCCGCGTGGCTGGGTGGGCACATGGTTTACAAGCAGCGCGTCGGCGTGAATCACAACAAAGAGTATGACCGGGGGCCGAAAGAGTGGACGCCCGTGCTCGCCCACGAGGAGCTTCAAGAGGGTGAGCCGATGCGAATCGAGGTGGAAGGCGAGCCTGTGCTTCTCTACCGCCACGCTGGAACGGTCTACGCCATCGGGGCCGTGTGCGCCCACGCGGGCGGGCCGCTGGAGGAGGGCAAGTTCGACGGCCTCTGCGTGGAGTGCCCCTGGCACCAGTCGGTCTACGACCTGCGCGACGGGAGCGTCGTTCACGGGCCGAGCACCTATCCCCAGCCCAACTACGCGGCGCGCATCCTGAACGGCCAGATTGAACTCCGCGTCGAGAGCGGTTCTTGAGCAGCAAACTGCACAGATGAAGCTTCTTGAGCGTGCCAGCAGAAACCGCGCAACCTTGCCGCTCTGTCCTTCGTATTGGAGCACAGAACAAGCGGGGTCGCGAGACCCCGCGCGGTATTCCCCCTACAAGGAGACTTCAAATGACTGGCACGCACGACGAGACCCCCATCTTCGAGACGAGCAATCACGCGCCTCGAAAGAAAGACAACTCCGCCCTCGGCTACCTGCTGTTAGGCGTGGGCGCGTTCTTCCTGGTAATTCAGTTCCTGCCCGGCAGCCTCTTCCTGCCCCTGCTCTTCGTTAGCGTGGGCGCGTACTTCCTTCGGCAGGACAAAGCCCCCCTGTACTTCACCGGGCGCGGCAGGAAGTTCACCAGGGGCCATGCCTTCCTCGGCGTGGGCCTCTGGTTTCTGCTGACGCAGATGATTCCCAACGGCCTGCTGGTGCCCCTCGCGCTTATCGGCATCGGCTACTACCTGCTGCGCCGCCGCGAACGCTCCGCAGCCATCTAATCACCCGGCATCCTGCCAGGAGTCATGGTGCCCCGCTCTAATGAGTGGGGCACTTTTCTTTGTAAATCCCTGGTATCTCGCTTGCTTTTTTGCTTGGCTAATTGCCGTTCCGAAGATAAAAGGAGATAGCTGTGTCGCAATACCGAGGCGTCATACTGGACATAGACGGAACCCTGATTGACAGCAACGATGCTCACACCTGGGCATGGCAGAAGTCACTGGCCCAGCACGGCCACGATGTGCCTTTCGAGCAGATTCGCCGCCTGATTGGCATGGGGGGAGACAACCTGCTCCCTGAGCTCATCAATGTGGAAAAAGACAGTCCCGAAGGCAAGCCCATGAGTGAGGGGTGGAATGAGATTTTCCGCGAGCAGTACCTTCCCCACATCCGTGCCTTCCCGCAAACCCGCGAGTTGGTGCAGCAGATGCACGATGCCGGGCTGAAGATAGTCGTCGCCACCTCCGCCCAGGGCGAGATGGTCGAACAGCTACTCGACATCGCGGGCGTCAAAGAGTTGGTGGAAGAATGGACCTCCGCCAGTGACGCCGAGAGTTCCAAGCCGGACCCCGACATCATCGAGGCCGCTCTGGACAACCTGGGCCTTGCCCCGGACGAGGTGGTGATGATTGGGGATACTCCCTACGACATCGAGGCGGCGGCGAAGGCCAACGTCGGCGTTATCGCCCTGCGCTGCGGCGGCTTCACCGACGAAGAGCTTGCGGGCGCGATTGAGATTTACGATGCCCCCGCCGACCTCCTGGCGCGATACCAATCCTCGCCGTTGGGCCGCAAGGCCGTTGTGGAAGAACTCGGCCACTCCTAGCAGAGTCTTCTCGCCGCAAAGGAAGAGCGCCCTGGTTTTCGGCTGGGGCGCTCGTTGTCTCAATGCCTTACCATAACCCTCTGTGGTCCCGCTCCTATCACTGTATGTTGGTATTCACCTCGGAGAAGACGTTGCCAATCTGCGGGCCAAGTGCCGTTAGCAGCGCGATAATGCAAAGAGGGATGATGCATATCAGGCCGTAATACAGGAGGACCAGGAACACTCCCCCGTTGCCTGGGTCCGAGGGAACGACCAGTACCTCGTCGCGGGGCGAGAACTCTGTCTCCTTGCGAACCACGTAGCTGTTCGCAATCTTGTCGTGCCACCCCTGCCGCTTGCTGTCGAAAGCAATCCACGCGAAGCCGAAGGAGAGCACCAGACCGCTGATGATGTATCCGAAGTAGCGCAGAATCGCGCCCACGAACGAGAGTGGTTCACCCTCGGTGCTGATGACCTTGATGCCCAGCAT
>DASVVH010000135.1:0-2953 GCA_036386615.1 Ardenticatenaceae bacterium | reverse complement strand
CGGTCTCACGGTTCGGGCTGGCGACTGAGCCGGTATCCAGATGGTCGCGCCCGATGACGATGGGTGCCTTGAGCGCGCCACTGGCGACCATCTCGTTGAAGCAGAGACCCGCCCGTGCGCGTTCGCCCTGGCCGAGCCAGCAGATGCGGGCGGGCAGCCCCTGGAAAGGCACACGCTCCGCCGCCAGCCGGAGCCAGCGCGCGAGGGAGTGGTCATCGGGGAAGAGGTCGAGGAGGGCCTGGTCGGTGCGGCGGACATCTTCGGGGTCGCCGGAGAGAGCCACCCAGCGAAAAGGGCCTTTGCCCTCGCAGAAAAGAGGGCGGATGTAGGCGGGAACGAAGCCGGGGAAGTCGAAGGCGTTGGTCACGCCCGCGTCGTAGGCACGCTGGCGAATGTTGTTGCCGTAGTCGAAGACGACGCTGCCGCGCGCCTGAAAATCAAGCATGGCGCGAACGTGCTGGGCCATAGAGTCCATCGCGCGGCGGCGGAAGCTCTCCGGGTCGGCCTCGCGCAGGGCCAGTGCCTCATCCACGCTCATCCATGCCGGATAGTAGCTAAGAGGGTCGTGGGCGCTGGTCTGGTCGGTTACGATGTCGGGCCGTTCGCCGCGCGCAACGAGGTTGGGCAGAACCTCGGCGGCGTTGGCGATGAGGCCGACGGAGAGCGGTTCGCGGGCCGTAACGGCGCTCTGCACCCAGTCCATCGCCTCTTCCAGATCATCGGTGAGGCGGTCGAGGTAGCCCATCTGTTGACGGCGGGCGGCGCGCTCGTGGTCGGCCTCGACGACGAGGGCTACTCCCTCGTTCATGGTGACGGCAAGGGGCTGGGCACCGCCCATGCCTCCCAGCCCGGCGGTGAGGGTCCAGGTGCCGCGCAGGGTGCCGCCGAAGTGCTGGCGCGCTATCTCGGCAAAGGTTTCGTAGGTGCCCTGGACGATGCCCTGCGTGCCGATGTAAATCCAGGAGCCTGCGGTCATCTGGCCGTACATGATGAGGCCCTTCGCCGCCAGTTGGTCAAAGTGCTCCTGCGTGGCCCAATGGGGCACGAGGTTGGAGTTGGCGATGAGGACGCGCGGGGCATCGGGGTGGGTGCGGAAGATGGCGACGGGCTTGCCGCTCTGGACGAGAAGGGTCTCGTCGTTTTCGAGGCGGCGAAGGCTGGCGACGATAGCGTCGAAGGCTTCCCAGGAGCGGGCGGCCTGACCGCGCCCGCCATAGACTATCAGGTCGTCGGGCTTCTCCGCCACGTCGGGGTCGAGGTTGTTGAGCAACATGCGGAGGGCCGCTTCCTGTTGCCAACCTTTGCAGGATAGTTCTGTTCCTCGTGGGGCGTGGACGGTGCGCGCCATTCGTGGCTCGTGGGTGGGATTCAATCTCGATAGTCGCTCAGGTGCGACATGGTAGTATACCCGATGGGCAGGAGCGCGTCAAAGGGGTTTTGGGGCAGGCAATTACACCCCTTCCGCGCGGAAGGGGTGTTCTACTGTCGAAGGTGGGCTAAGGATTAGCCGTTGGATTGGTCGGAGGTGTGGTCCTCGCCGTTTTGAATCTCGTCTACTATCTCGCCGATGGGGCGGATACCCCCGGAGTCGCGCTCGGCCTGCTCCAGCATGGCCTGCCCATTGTCTTCGGCGTCTTGAGCGGAGGCTTCAACCTCGTCGCCCGCGTCGGAGGCGGTTTCCTCGATCTGCTCCATCACCGCTTCGGCCTGGTTGCTCACAGCGTCGGAAGCGTCGTCCACTGCCTCTCCGGCGCTTTCCGCGGCTTCTGAGGCTGAATCGGAAGCCTCCTGGGCGGTGCTTTCGACCTCGTCGCTGACGCGGGCGGTGCGCGTCTGAATCTGGTCAATGAGCTTGTTGAGTTCGCCGTTCAGGGAGCGAAGAGCCTGACTGAGACCCGTTTGCACATCGCTCGCTATCTCGCGCGGCTGGACGCCGGAGGTGATGCTCTGGGTGACGCGGCGGGCCTGCTCGCCGACGGCGCGGACCTCTTCTTTTTCGCGGGTCCGTTCGAGGGTCTCCTGAACTTCCTCGCCAATGTCTTTCAGGGACTCGACTATCTCGTTGCCCAGGTGGCGCAACTCGTCGCTGGTGGCGACGGAGCGCAGGGCGCGGAGGAGATTGCTGCCGAACTGGCGGAACTCTTCGCCGAGGCGCGCCTCGTCGTTCTCGTTGCCGCCGTTGCTGGTCGGCTCGATGGTGGCCTGGGTGGTCTGCTGCTCAGGCTGGCTCGATTGTTCGGGCTGGCCTGCTTGTTCCGGTTGGCCTGTCTGTTCTGGTTGGTCCATAGTGATATTTATCCTCCGGGGTTTAAGGGATTACGTGGCTCATTACGCAGTGCGGCATCAGAAGGTTGCGACTGCTAGAGCACAGAGGGTGCCAAGCAAGGAAAGGGACGGTAGGCGGTAGACGGTAACAGCCTTGCAAGGTAGCTATTCCTGTGGCGATGAGCCTGCCTACTTCTGAGTGGGTAACGGCAAGGCAAACCTATGTGGGAAGTGCAGGTGTCCGGGCGGCAGTACCCTACTGGGGCCAGGTATGGTACAATTTCGGCTGCTTGAATCGCATTCTGCCCGAATGAGGCTCTGATGGACATCGCACTGGCCCTGCTCCTGAATATCGTGTACGGCTTCCTGTTTTTCGTCGCGTTCGGCGTGCTCATCGCCACGACGGGCGTCTTCGCCCTAGCCTTCTGGGACGTGGTCGGGCGCAAACTCTTCCAGCGAAAGGCAGCAGATGAACCCTCGGAACGCCGCTAGCAGTGGAGAAAAGCTCGTCCTGCTCGCCATCCTCGCGCACCCCGACGATGAATCGTTCGGCGTGGGGGGCACGCTGGCGAAGTACGCCACCGAGGGGATAGAGACTCACGTCTGCATCGCCACTGACGGCGCGGCAGGCTCGACTGACGATGAGTTTCTGGAGGGGTACGAGAGCCTGGCACAGCGCCGCGCGCAG
>DASVVH010000134.1:0-7635 GCA_036386615.1 Ardenticatenaceae bacterium | reverse complement strand
TAGAGACCATTTTGTGGCGCGGCGTGGTATGCTCGACCTCATCGCCGCCTATGCCGGGGTGGAGCAGCGCCTGCCCTATCTCGACAGGAGGCTGTTGGAGTTCGTCTTTCATCTGCCGCCCCACCTGCTGAGTTGGCGGGGGGAGCAGCGCATCATCCTGCGCGAGAGTATGCGTGGAACCCTGCCGGAGCAGGTACGGACGCGCACCATGAAGAACCACTTCGAGGGGTTGAACCAGAGGGGCATGGAACAGGAACGGCCACGCATCGAGGCGTTGGTGCAGGATTCACGGGCGGAAGCCCTGGGTTTTATAGAAGCAGGCGCTCTGCGAAAGATGGTTGATAGCTACGGTGGCGATGGTACGTATAGCGTCCGCGCTTTCCGTAAGGCGCTCTGCCTGGAGGCGTGGTTGCGGGTACAGGGCTATTAATGGAGGATTGCACTAGAAGTTGGACTATCGGCAGACGAAGGACGAAAGACGAAGGACGAAGGACGAAAGCAACGGCATACAGCCCGTTTACGGTGCCTCTCCATTCTCCAACCTCTATTAGAGGCGAACAGCGTAAATGTTCCACACGCGCTGAGGCAATTGACAGGTAGACGGAAATCCTCAATAATAGCGTACAGTCGTTGGCAAGCTGCCTGTTTAGGCGTTGGTTACGCGTGCTAGCTACATATGGCAATATTCCAGCAAGCATTTCACAGGAGACCACCCATGCACGAAGAGATGATGCCCACCGAGACCGTTTCTTCCGATAGCTCGTCCGCCTCTTCGATGAGCCAGGGGGCTGAAAAGCGCCCCTACCACTCCCCCAACTTCGTCGAATTCGGTCAAGTCACGGAGTTGACGCAAGGCTCGGCCTTGACTCTCTCGGACGGGGGAGCCGGTTCGACCATCTCCGTCACCATCCCTTAAACATAGGCGCAAGTAACTGGTTCTCAGACCGCGCAACACGCAGGGTCAGGCGGCTGCCTCCACAGCGAACCTCGTGGGAGAAGCCGCCGCCCTGCGTTTTAGTGCGCGCTTTTGCTTCTTGCTCCGATGAATCACGACACTGTCGCGGTCCTGCTCGGCGGGCTACGGACGTTCACGGCGGGTGAAATCCGGCGGCTGACCCATGCTCAAGTCGAAGAGCACGTCGCGCGGCTCGCGGCACAGTTGATTGAGGCATACGGTCAGGAGACGGTTCGGCAGTTTCGCTACACGGCGATTCCGCGCGGCGGGTTGCTGGTGCTGGGCATCCTGGCTTACGTGCTGGATGTGCCCGCCGCGCGTCTGCTCCCCGCGACGAACGATGCCCCGCTTGTGGTCGTGGACGATTGCAGTCTGACGGGGCTGCGTTTCGGGGAGTTCCTGGCTTCCCTGAAAGCAGAGCGCGTTATCTTTGCCCACCTCGCCTCTCACCCCGCCTTACGCGATACCATTGTGGAGCAGGAGCCGAACGTCGTCGCCTGTTTCGCCGCCACCGACCTCCGCGACCTCGCCCCCGACTTCTACGCGGAAGAGGCGGAGTATCGAGCCTGGCACGAGCGGTGGCAGGCGCGATTTGAGGGCAGGCGATACTGGATTGGTCTGCCGGAACACATTGTCTTCCCCTGGAGTGAGCCGGACCGCCCCTACTGGAACCCCCTCACGGAAGGCGTCGAGAATGGCTGGCGGCTCGGCGCGCCCGACCGTTGCCTGAAGAACCGCGCGCGGCTGGCACTGCCCCCGCTCTCGGATGCGCGGCGGCAGTGGCGCAGCCCCGACGACCTTGCCTACCACCTGGAAGCGGACGCGCTGACGCTGGTTCACCTGCCGAGCGAGCGGGTGTACGGCTTCACGGGGGTGGCGGTGGAGATGTGGCGTGCGCTCGCCGCCTACGGCGACCCGGAAGCGGTGACGCGACACGTCCTCGCGCTCTATGAGGCGGAGCCGGAGAGGGTGCGCCGGGACGTGCTAGCCTTTATACGTGACCTCCACGCCGCCGCCCTGCTGGAACCTGTGCGTGACCTCTGACCTACTTCCCGGCGACCTGCCCGCTGGTTGGCACCTCTATTCGCTATTTGGGGTGACGCTTGCCAGCGATTTTCCCTTTGTTAACCACCTTCTCTCCGGCACCGCTCCGCCCGACCTCACCTTTACCTGTACGCGTGAAGCCCCGCTTTTGCCCAAATGGGAGCAGGCGCGGCTCATCGCCTCTAGCCCCGAACGAACCGCAGAGGGGATACCCGCGCTGGCGTGGTACCGCCTGGACGAGTGCGAGGTGCTGCGCTGCGCCGACCTGATGGACTTCTACATCTGGCCGGGCCGCATTGTTTGCCACCTGCGCGACCCCGACTACGAGTTCCTGGTCGAAATCCGTTTGTTAGGAACGGTTATGGTCTACTGGCTTGCCCTGGCGGGCATCCGCTCGCTGCACGCCGCCTCGGTGGTGGTGGACGGGGAGGCCGTGAGCTTTCTGGCGACAAATCGCGGCGGTAAAACTTCTCTCGCCGCGACCTTCATGCAGGCGGGCTACCCATTACTAACCGATGATCGGCTCTGTCTTCAACAGGTGGGGGAGCGCTTCGAGGCTCAGTCGGGGTATCCACAGATGCGGATGTGGCCGGAGCAGGCGGAGCACTTTCTGGGGCACAGCGCCACGCTTCCCATCGTGCATCCGGCCTATCAGAAGCGGAACGTGCGGGTGGGGGAAAGGGAATTTGGACGCTTCTTCGGGCGCGCCGCCCCGTTGCGCGCTATCTACCTCCCGGCGCGGCGGGAGGCGGACGCGGCGGAAACAGCCATCGAGATTGCGCCGCTAGCCACGCCCGAAGCGCTGTTTGCGCTGCTGCAAGACGAGCAATTCGGGGGAACGCAATCCGTGCAGGAGTGGCAGAAAGCGCGGTTGGCCTGGCTCTCCGATGTGGTGACGCGGGTTTCCATCCGGCGCTTGCGCTATCCCTCCGGCTACGAGCACCTGCCGCGCGTGCGCGAGGCCATCTTGAAGGATTTAGCCGCACCGCGCTAGCTCAACCTGAACTCCCCAATGGTCGCTACGCCGGGCGTTGACTGGCACTGATTGTCTCCGGCCCGGAGTGGGGTTCGCGCTCAACCGCCAGCAAGCCGTTAGCACTCAACCCGCCGAGGAGCGTATCTATGTCCCGGCGCAGGGTCGCCTCATCCACATCATATTCGGCCAGCAGGTGTGCGATGATGGGTTCCACCCTGCCATGCTCGATGAGCAGTTCGCAGATGCGACTTCCAATCGGGTCGAGAAAATAGTATTGTTGCGACGAAAGGCTAATGAACAGGGCCTCGTCGTTGACGGAGCGAAAGACGATGTTGGGCGGCAATTTAACGACGATGGATGAAACAGTCATACGGCCAACAGTATTCCTTACCTTGCGTCAATGCCAACTCTGTGTCGTGAGAGCTGCTCATTAGCCGGGATGGCAAGCGGTGGTTTAGTTGTCGTCCAATGATAAGATACTATTGGGGCGAGGAAAAGGTTGTAGTTTTGGACCTCGGTCAAATGGCTGTCGGTGGCAGTTCATCGCAGTTAAGGGGCGCAGCGAAGGGGGCGGCAATTGGGATGAGTAGCAACAAAGCGACAGCTAAGGCGCACTCCAACATCGCCTATATCAAGTAATCGCAATGTACCACCTGTGACCCTCACCGCGCGGCTTGTGATTGCCTAATGAGGGCGTCCGACATAATGCTGCGCGCAATCGCTGGAAGCTATAAATACACCGCCCTCACGACGGCGACTAGAGCTACATCTACAAGGTCTGGATGCTGACTGAAACAGCGCCGTAACTCCTCCAGAATACATGAGGTCCTGATGAAGAAAGGCACTAGATTGGTTACGAGCAGTAAGCCTTGGCATGTGACTGAAGGGCTCTATGGCCGCTTTGTCCGCGAACTTAGCGGTCGGACTCAGCTAGCTGTGATAGTTGATGAGGCCCTTGCAGCGGAAAAGCTGAGAGGAGCATAACCTGCAATTGACCGCGCGAGGCTCCCCTGGCAATGGTCGACCTCCTCAACGCCCCTCGCCCGACGAGCTGGTCTTCGGCTCGAAAATGGCCCCGCTCATCTTGTAAACGGATAGCAACGAGGAGCGCTCGACGAACCCGTCGAGCGCTCCTCGTTGCCCTTCTCGCGCTCTCTTGACTCAGCCGACTGCCTCGTTATCACCCTCCTCCGCCGCACCGTGCTCCCAAGGCCAGCATCATTGTGCTCGGCGCGCCAGAGCGCACAGTCCAGTGTTACTTCATCTGGCGGCGATTACGGACGAATGCTGCCGCGCCGAGTGCGAGCACGCCGAGCAATGGCAACCATCCAAGACCGGAAGAAGAGCCGCCTGCCTCGACACCACTCACACGGAGCGCGGTTGGATTCATCTCAGTGGGGGTCGCCGTCGGGGTCAGCGTGGGCGTGTTTGTTGCCGTCGCCGTACCTGTGGGTGTGTTGGTTGTTGAAGCGGTCGGTGTGTTCGTGGGCGTACTGGTTGTTGTAGCCGTTGGTGTGTTCGTGGGCGTGTTGGTTGTTGTGGTCGTCGCCGTATTGGTGGGCGTGTTTGTAGGCGTGTTGGTTGTTGTAGCCGTTGGTGTGTTCGTGGGCGTGTTCGTCGGCGTATTCGTCGGTGTGTTAGTCGGTGTGTTGGTCGGTGTGGGCGCACCCGTCCCTTCCTCTGCCTCGTAGGCCCCAATGTCGCAGACGAGAGTTCCATCGCTATTCCCGTCCACGGGGCGCGGCTCCCCGCGCTGGTCTGCCTCCAGAGGCACGTTGTTCGCGTCAGTGCAGTCGTTGGGGTCGGCACCGTCAATGGCGGGGCTATCCGGTAGCAGGGCGTGCGTCCGCGTCGGCCCGCCGTTGAAGGCCAGCCCCTCCAGTTGTGGGTCAGTGCCCGGTTTGTCCCCCATCTGCGTCAGCCCACAGGTGTCGTCGCTATCCAGGTTGTAGCCGAAGGAGGTGGCGGGCGCGCTGCAATCCCCGCCCGTTCCGCCTGACTCACTATTGGCGACAATGGTGTTCCGTAGCTGGACTGTGCCCGACACCATGATGCCGTTGCCCAGATCTGAGGCATTGTCTGCAACGGTGCTGTAGACCAGCAATACAGAGGCACCTTCTGTGGCGATGCCGCCCCCGCCGCCAAAATCGGCGCGGTTGCCGGAGATGGTGCTGTTGGTCGCCTGCACGAACGCATCCTCGGCGTTGTAGAGGCCGCCCCCGTCGCCCCCGCCCGCCGCGTTGTCCGAGAGGGTGCTGAACAGCAGGGTCAACTCGCGCTCGTTGTAGATGCCGCCGCCGCTTCCCCCGACAGTCGCATTGCCCTCCAACGTGGTGGAGAGCACCTCCATTGTTTGCTCCGCGTAGATGCCACCACCATCCTCAACCGCCCCATTCTCTAGCAGCACGCTGTATTGAATCGAAGCCATACCGCCGTTGTGGTGAATCGCGCCGCCGGACATTGCCGTGTTGAGGCTGAACAGCGTGCCCGTCACCACCAAGTCCTGCCCACTCCAGATGGCACCTCCGTCTGCGTCGCCGAGGTCCGGGTCCGGCGCGTTCGCCTTATTCTCCAGGAAGGACGAAAGCACGATGGTCAGAGCCTCAACCCCGCTTGAGTTGCTGTAAATTGCGCCGCCGCTGCCTCCTTCGTCAAGGTCCATGTTCGAGACGTTGAGCGCAAGGTTGCTCAATGTCACCGTCACCCGCCCGGCATTGGTGTTGTAAATTGCGCCTCCGTTCCCATCGGCAACGTTGACGCTCAGGTTGCTCTGGTCAATCCAGAGGTACGAGCCGGAGTTGTAGATGGCTCCACCGTCGCGGTCGTAACCGGGGTCGCCCTGAGCACTGTTGGTGGTCAGGCTGCTCTGGGTAATCCACGCTTGGCCACCGCTCACGTTGGCGAGCGCCCCACCGCCGCCCTGCGCGTTGTTCTCGATGAGGCTGGAGTTGGAAACGGTGAGATAGCCCGCACTGTTCAGGATGGCAGCCCCGTTCTGCCCGGCGTCGCCCTCGCCCTGGCGAATCGTTACGTTTTCCAGCCGCAGGCTCGCGTTGGTTCCAATGCGAAGCAGGCGGTAGGGGTCACTCCCGCTCCGCTCGATGATGGTGGAATCGGACGTGACCCCCATGATGGTGATGTCACTGTTGACGGAGGGCAGGCCGTTGTTTCCATCCTGGAAGTTGTCCTGGTACGACACTGAGTACGTGTTCGCGTCGAGCATGATGGTGTCGGCCCCACTACCAGCCGGGCAGGCATCTACCGCCGCATCAGTGTTGGCCGCGCGGATTGCCTCGCTGAGCGTGCAGGTACCGTTGCTGTCGGCGTTCGCGTCCGATGGGTCGTCCTGATTCGTGTGGGTGACGTTGATGTTAGCTGTTGGGTCGGCTAAAGTGGAAGGTGCGGGCAACAGCGCCACCATGAGGATAACGGCGATGAGTGCGAACAGAACAGGGAACCACACTATCTTCATCGGTCACGCCCTCCTGAGGCGTATTCAAGGCACGTGAGTAGCCACAAGGTGGCGGAAAGGTAGCACAAAGTCTGGTCTCAAGGCGCGGACGATTCACACTGATAACAGCATCCTGAGTAGCAGTTCCTGCATGCTAACCTTGTAGGGAATAAGTGGTAGTTGCCGTTGGTGCATCGGCACCAAGTGAAGCCCGCGTAGAGGTGTGAGGAGGCGCGACGGAAGCATTGGAAGGGTAGCTTCCGTCAGGGTCCCTTTCTGGACGGGCGCGGGGTAGGAGTGCGAGGAGGAGCAGGTCGTGAGGGCTGACTGAGCTTGGGCGGGAGCACGCCCGGTCTGCTCCTCACATCTGTTGTAGCTACCTTGTTGGCTCGGTGCTTCTTCAGTACTCCATCATTGTAACACAGAACGCAAGGCTATCAAGCACCCCTCTTGGTCTCACTATTTATCAAATAATTACAATATACCACCGCTGACCCTCACCGCGCGGCTGGTACTGAAGATAATAAGGTAGAGCGGCGTACCCTCTTTACCATAGAACTATACCCACTCGGCTCTTGCTAGGAGGCCGTGTGTTCATTGCCTGTAGTGCCTAGTGGATGATTGAGTGGAGGTACGTGAGTCATCCTGTTGTGGCTATCAATTATGCGAGCGCGATTCGACACGCACTACCCTTGACCTCTGTAACTGTAATGGCGTATCATCAGGTCTTCTCGAGCACCAGGGTGCGGCTGTAGTACGTGCAGGTCTAGTTTCGTGGCATTAGCCAGGACTTGGCTTAATCTTTCTTCATCCGGGCTGTAGGAACATGGTTCCCATTTTAATGTGACAGTCAGCCTCATCTTATCAGGATTATAGCTTTTGAGCGCCCAGAGCATGACTTTGACATGCTCTGATTCCCAGCTCTGTTCGAATTGGGTGCTCTCATCATTGGGATTGGAACGCCAAGGTCTTTCTGGATTGCCCCACACGTTTGCTTCATAGTCTGCAAGGATGTCTTCTATGGCCTCCGACATTTTTTCTGCTTCGTCCGTAAACAGCTTAAACCTTCGGCTCATCTATTGAAAGAGTGAAGAGGTACGTATAATGAGGCCATGGAATTTCCAATAACTGATCTCCTCCACCCCGAAGAGTGCGAATGCTGGCTTCTGGAGCATTTCCATCCCGATGGCTTGCGGTGCCCGCGCTGTG
>DASVVH010000133.1:0-7482 GCA_036386615.1 Ardenticatenaceae bacterium | reverse complement strand
TGCAGGATGGCACCCCTAAGAAGATTACATACGAGATGTTGACCGCCGCGCGCTCCGTCGCCAGCGAGATGGATTGCGAGGTGGCGGTCGTGGCGTTTGGCGACGGGTTGGACGAGGAGGCGCTGGCCCAGGATTTGGGAGCGCGCGGGGCGGAGCGGATTCTCGTGCTCGATAGCGCCGACTTCGCCGCCTACAATGTGGAACCCTGGGCGGCGGCGCTCCGGCAGTTGGTGGAGGAAGAGGAGCCGGAACTGGTGCTCCTCGGCATGACGCCCGTCGGGCGCGACCTCGCGCCTCGCCTTGCCGCGAAGCTGAACGCTGGGCTGGCGAGCGACATTACGGGTCTGCGGGTCGAGGATGGAGAGCTGCTCATCACGCGCCCCATGTATTCCGGGCAGGTCATCGCCACGCTGAGGGTGAAGAGCACTCCCGTCCTGGCGACGGTTCGCCCCAACACCTGGGCACCCGCGCAGGCCGAGGGCGGCGCGGCCGAGGTGGAAACGTTCGAGGCCGACGATGTGCCGGAGGCGCGCACGGAAGTGCTGGCCGTCGAGGCACAGGGCGGCGACCGCCCAGACCTCAGCGACGCGGCGACGGTCATCAGCGCGGGGCGCGGCATCAAGGGGCCAGAGAATTTTCATCTGGTGGAGGAGTTGGCCGACGTGCTGGGCGCGGCGGTGGGCACCACGCGCGCTGTGGTGGATGCTGGGTGGCGACCCTACGAGGAGCAGGTGGGGCAGACGGGCAAGACGGTCTCGCCCAACCTATATATCGCCGTCGGCGTGAGCGGCGCGCTGCAACACCTTTCGGGTATGCGGACGAGCAAGACCATCGTCGCCATCAACAAAGACCCTGATGCTCCTATCTTCCGCCTCGCCGACTACGGTATTGTCGGCGATCTCTTCGAGGTCGTTCCCGCGATGACTGAGGCGCTCAAAGAGATGGAATAGGGCGACGACGGACGACCGCCAACAACAAACGGAGGGCATGTAGCCCTCCGTTTGTTCTCACCATACCAAGTCAGGACAGTGGGTCTAGGATGCCATCGCCATCCGAATCTCGCCACCCGAAGTGGATACGCGTGTAATTGCATAAGGCGCGCTCGTTCGCGCCCATCAGACAGTTGATCTGTGGCGTCGGACACTGGTCACAGTTTCCATTGATTTCCTTTAGGAATCCGTACTGCGTATTGCATTGGCATAGCTTGGTAACCGTACTGTACTCGTCTGGACAGCCAAAGATATGGCCTGTCTCATGTGTGAACACCTCCGCGATACTGTCAGGCCCCCAACCACCGTTAAAGTAGTCCATCACGAGGCGTGGTTTGCTGGCGTAAGCAAAATGGTGAATGGGGTAGCCTTTTGTGAAGAAAGCCACGTAAGCCCAATCGGTCTGGTACTGCTGGCGAATCGCCAGGACGTAATCCCAAACGCCTTGGAAAGAGGCCGAGAAACCGAGTTGCGCCATCGCGGCATTACGCCATGGGGCTTCCTTTGCTTCATAACTATTATTTTCTGGTTGGAAATTGGCAGGCACGACCACGTTTACGTCTCGAATGTCGTAGACCCACGTAATGTTGGCGCGTGGCTCCTGCGCGGCAAGCCAACCAAGACCATCCTGAACCTCGGCAATCACCTTCGTGCGCTCATTACCAGTGAACTGAAGCGCAGGGGTTGGCCCATTCACGAGGATCAATCCCACGGCAACGCTCCCGATTAGAAACTTGCTGGTATTAGGTGGCGGAGCTCCAAATGGTGCCTCAGACTCAGGCGTTTCGCCTTCCTCCTCAGGCAGATCGGGAGGATCTTCCGCCCAAGAAACTCCGACGCGAGGCCGTTGTCCTTTAGCCTCTGTGAACTCGGGAGAGGCACGTAAGTTCCAAGCATCAATTCCTAAGCTCTCCCCTACAGCCATCGGGAAAGGCGCACCTTCGGCCCCTTGGGGCGGGAAGATGCCCTCCAGGGCTTGGTCCAGCCCCTCACGCCCCTCGTCTGGAAGGTTTGCCAGAAGGACGCGGGGGCCGTAAACCTGTGATACCCTTCCTCCCAACTCGTTGATAACAGCAACGGTCTCCTCAAATAGGGATGGGTCAGGGGAGGGGAGCACGATGAGTTGCTCCACAGAAGAATCAGGCTGCGCTGTCGGAACGGCAACACCTGAATCCATAACTACCTCCTTGAGAATGTAAATGAGTAATTGGCAGCGAAAGGTTTATCCCTCTCGCTCAAACGCAGGGTCTCCCCATGATAAGCCTTGGCCGGGACGATTGGCTTTGGTGCGGGCATAATTCTCGGACTGACGAAGATTCCACGCGGAGATGCCCAGGGAGCCGGAGAAGTCGTTGGTTGGCATCTGGCCCTCCGGTACTTCGCTGGTATACACCCCGATGATGTCGCTGGTGTCAGCCAGCGTTGATTTTACCCGTTCATCTCCTTCAATGACGATGACATTCCGGCCATAGCGCTGCAATACTCGTCCCCCACGGCCATGGAGGGTGTTGAGTACGTGTGAAGCATCGCCGTCTTCTCTCAGTAGTAAAAGCATCTCTTCCATGTCACACCTCCTCATTTGCAAAGCTCGTTGCAAATCATAGTCATGCATGGAGTGTATCAAAGAGTATAACAGTGTGAATTATCCCTGTAAAGGCCCCATGCCAATAAATTTCAGGCAATTGCCTAGAAATCGTTTCTTACCAATAAATGATAGGCAGTTGGCACTTAGTCATGGAGTTAGTGGCAGATGGTTTACTGGTTAGCTGAACAGAGTTAATGAATATCCACGGAGCCATATAAAAGATGTAGCAGCTCCTTAAGCAATGCAGCGTTATTCACATCTATAGATACGTCAACTCAGTCTTACAAGAAATATTTTGATGCAATTGCCCTAGTTTAACTACGATTTCGCTATACCGCCGCAACCAACATCACTCGACTCTCTTGAAGGTACATGCGCCTGTATCCTCCTCGTGAGTGCTTTACGCCACCACTTCGGCGGGAATCTCGTCTGAGTCGTCAAGCCCGGCCTTAATGAGCGCTTCATCAAGGCTATCGTGGCGCGCGTACTGCACGACGCGCTGGTCCTGAACGCGAAAGCGGGAGGCAATATCGGCCTCGCCGAGGACTTCCCCTGTTTCCGGGGAACGCCACACTGCGTGTTGTGCGATGACGACTACATTGCCGCGCCCGAAGCAGCGCCGTGTTTCGAGGGTCAGCCCGGCACGAGCGAGCCAGTCTCGCAGCAACTGGTGCCCGTAACCAGAGCCGCGAGGGCCAACCACCTCGATATTCGGGTCCGACAGTTCCAGGAGGCGATTTACGTCCTGGCTGTTAGCGGCCTCCAGCCAGACTTGCACCACCGCCAACGAACTTTCGTGTTGCATGGAAATTCCCGTCAGAGAAACCGAAGGCCTACCCGCGATATAGATAGAGTGCTTCCGTCAGCCGCGCGAGGCTTGCGGGCGTGTTGGGCTGCAAGTCGCACATGATGTGAGCAACGCCCGCCCGGTCATAGGCGCGGAAGAGGTCCGCTACCGCCTCTGCTGAAGGCTGCGTGCTCTCTTTCATGTGGTCGGGTATTCGCCCCAGGTCCGGGAAGGCAATCCAGACGGGGACGGTGACGGGGAGCGTCGCGGGGTCGCGGCCAACGTCCGCGCAGGCGGCGTCGAGGGCGGCGCGCTGCTGTGCGTGGTCATCCGGCGGGTAGCCCGTGTTGATGACATCCGCATAGCGGGCGGCGAGGCGCAACATGCGGGGGCCGGAGGCTCCAATCATGATTGGCGGGCCGTTCGGGCTTGGCCCGCGAAGGACCAACTCGCAGTCGGGGGCCTCGTGGTAGCGGCCCCGGAAGTCAACCCGCCCCTCCCGAAGGAGGGGAACGATAATTTGCAATGCCTCCTCGAAACGGTCCACGCGATGATCGTAGGGGAGGCCGAAGGCCCGGAACTCCGTCTCGTTCCACCCCGCGCCCAGCCCTAACGTCACGCGCCCGCCGCTCACCTCGTCGAGCGTAGCTGCCATGCTTGCCAGGACGGCAGGGTTCCGAAAGGCGGTGCAGGCGACGAGCGAGCCAAGCTCGACGCGGTTCGTGGCCTCGGCCAGCGCTGTCATAAAGGTGAAGCACTCCCACTGGCCCTTGGGTGCTTCGTCGCCCCGGAACAGGAAGTGGTCGTAGAGCCAGAGGGAGTCGAAGCCCGCCGCCTCCGCCTGCTGCGCCAGTGCGCGCGTCGCGGCGTAGCGCGGCATGCCGCGCTCCTCGTTTCCTTCGATAATCAAGATGACGCCTATCTTCACGTTGCGAGTCCTCCGGGTGTGGATATGGTGTTGATGCTATTGCTGCTGCGGGATTTGAAGCTGCTGGCCTACCTGGAGGATGGCACCGGGCGCAAGGCCGTTCGCCTGCTCGATGGCCTCAACGGTGGAGTTGTACTGGACGGCGATGCCGAGCAGCGTGTCACCGGGCTGAACGGTGTGCAGCACGACGACAGGGGTCGCGGTCGGTGGCACGGTTGGAGAGGGGAGTACGGTGCTCGTCGGGGGCGCGATGGCCTCCGGGCTTGCCAGTGGGGTGAGGGCGGCGGGGTTACGAATCTCGCCCCGACAGCCCGCCAGAGCGAGGAGCAGGAGAAGGCTGCTCAAGCCAACGAATCGCTTCCCGTGCCTGGTTGGTGCTTCCATACCGCCATTATAACGCTCCCGCCAGATTCCACGAAGTGCCTTTGCTCTTCTTTGCTGGTCGGTGTCAACTCACATTGGCAACTGTGGGGACAAAGAGAGGCGGGGTTGCGACCCCGCCTCTCCTGAGAACTGTGTGTGAGTTATCGCCCATTGGGCGGTACTTCGACAATATCCGGTTTGCCGTTGCCGCGATGGTCGGCTGTCTTGAGGGGCGCGAGACCCTGAATGGTCGCCAGCACGTCAATGCCGGTCAGCGCCTCGACGGCGGCGGGCATCTGTGCGATGATGTCCGTCACGTCGCGGGTGATGCGGCTGACGCCAGTTCCGCCCTCGCCGCTGCCAATTACCACAATCTTGTCCATCTTAGAGAGCGGCTGGCTGATGGCCGAGGCGATGGCGGGTAGCTGCTCCAGCAAGCGCTCCAGCACGGCGGCCTGGTTGTACTCGGCCCACGCGGTGGCTTTCTGGCTCATGGCGGCGGCCTGGGCCTCGCCCTGCGCCTGGATGACCTGCGCCTCGGCGAGACCGCGCATCTGCGCGGCGGCTGCCTCGGCCTCGCCGCGTGCGCGGATGACGGCGGCTTCGGCCTGGGCCTCCGCCTCGCGCTGGTAGCGGTTGGCGTTGGCTAGCGTCTCGATACGGAAGCGCTCGGCCTCGGCGGGGCGGCGCACGCTCGCCTCAAGCTCCTGCTCGCGGCGCAGCGCCTCCTGCTTCTGAACCTCGATGTTCTTCTGCCGCTCGACGACCTCGACCTGCACCTCCTCGGCGCGGACCTTTTGCCGCTCGATGGCGTTCTGGATGTTGTACGCCTGCTCGGCCTCGGCGTTGCGGCGGTTCACCTCGGCGTCGTAGGACGCCTTCTGCACCTGGAAGGCTTTTTCCGCCTCGGCCACGCGGGCCTGGGCCTCGAACTCGGCCTCGCGCGCGGTCTGCATGGCGCGGGCCGCCTGGATGCGGGCGTCACGGTCGGCGTTCGCCTGCCCAATCTGGGCATCGCGCTTCACCTCAGCCGTGCGGGCCTGACCCAGCGCGTCCAGGTAGCCCTGATCGTCGCGGATGTCGCGGATGGTGAAGGAGACGATTTGCAGGCCCATATTCGCCATGTCGCCCGCCGCTACCTCCTGAACACGCTGGGCGAAGGCATCGCGGTCCTGGTATATTTCCTCGACGGAGAGGGTGCCGAGGATGGCGCGCAGGTGGCCTTCCATCGTCTGAAGGGCCACGTTCTTGATTTCGTCTGTCTTTTTCGACAGGAACTGCTCGGCGGCGGTGGCGATAGAGATGTCGTCGCCGCGAATCTTCACCTGCGCCACGCCGTCCACCGTGAGCGGCACACCTTTGGAGGTGTAGACCTTAGGGGTGATAACATCAATGGTCATGATTTCCAGCGAGAGGTCGTCCACCCGCTCCAGGATGGGCAGCACGACCGTACCACCGCCCTTGACAATGCGGTAGTTGCGCGTGATGGTCTGGCCCGTAGCTGGCTCGATATAGCGGCCACGCCGACCGGAGATGACCATAGCTTCGTTGGGGCCGACCTTGCGGTAGCGGCTGGCGAAGATTATGCCCACCAGGAAGAGGGCACCCAACAGTCCGATTACGAGTGCGGAAACGCCAAGAACAGCTCCCATAGGTAACTCCTTTCAGAAGTAGAGAAGAGAGCCGATGTGAATGAGTGCCCGCCTATGTTGTGAGGCGAACGACGGCAACAGAGTTTTCGACTTTCTCGATGATGACGAGCGCCCCACGCGGGATGCCCTCGCCAGTTGCGCTGCGGGCGGCAGTCGAGACGTAGGAGCCTGAGGCGACGAAGCGAATCTCGCCCAGACGGTTGGCCGGGATGGGCGTTGTCACCTCGCCGACGGTGCCCCACAGGTCGGCTACGTGAACCTCGCTCGACCCCTGCGATGGAACAATTATCTTCGCGTAGAGCAGGTAGGCAAGGTAGCCGACGAACCAACCGCCAAGCGCGGCGGCGGGTAGATGCAGGAGCCAGGGCAGGCCCAGTGTCAGCGTGGCGAAAAGCCCAAGACCACCGACCCCCGCCAGCATACTGGCGATGACTGTGGGCGTCAGAAACGCGACTTCGTGGTCCCCGGCCTCTGGGTGGTTCGTCAGAGAGTGGCCGCCAGCTTCGGCGTGTGCCTCTAGGTGCAGGTCAGGGTGGCCTCCAACGTCCAGATGCGTACCGAGTTGAGCATCATGCCCCCCACCTAGTTGCCCGCCCACGACGAGCATCAGCAGGTAGCCGAGGCCGCTCAGAAAGGCTCCGAGGTAGAACAGTTCCCAACCCCCAAACATCGCCCCTCCTTATCACGCTCTCCCACATTGATATTGTAGCACCAACGAGCGGCCTCCACAAGAGCCATACGAATTAAGTCAACAGAATGTTTCGGCTATTCATCAGCAGTTCAACAGAAGAAGCTCACCCTGCGCCTCCAACCTCGCCCCTGCTGACCACCTGAATACGATACGCCAAAGGTTCGAGTATAATGAAAGGCAGGATGAATAGAGATAAATGGAACGACGAGTTGTCAATAGAGGAGGCGATAGATGGCGATAACACTGACTGACGAGCAGCGCGCCCGCGTGGCCGAGGCGCAGGACGTATGGCTGGCGACGGTGAGGCCGGAGCCGGGGGCGCATCTCGTGCCTATCTGGGCGGTGCTGGTTGCAGACGAGATTTACATTGGCACGGAGCGCAAGTCGCAGAAGGTGCGGAACGTGGAGGCCCATCCTCGCGCGGCGGTCTCGCTGACCGACACGCGCGATGTGCTGATTCTGGAAGGGCAGGCGAGCATCGTGGCGG
>DASVVH010000132.1:0-17480 GCA_036386615.1 Ardenticatenaceae bacterium | reverse complement strand
ATATAGGTCGGCTGCGTCAGCACCGCCTGATAAACCGTCGCCACCCCGCCCAGCACGCACGCGTCCAGCCCATGCCGCGCCAGCACCACCTCCACCGCGTGGCCCGGCCAGTAGAGCGTGCGCCGCCGCAACTCCTCCTCTACAATCGGAAGCAGGAACTCCCCCGCCACGCTAAGAATACCGCCGAAGACCACCAACTCCGGGTTCAAAGCATTCACTAGTGAGGCGATGCCAATGCCCAAATAGCGCCCCACCTCGTCCAGCGCCCTCCGCGCAATCGCGTCCCCCCCGCGCGCGGCCTCCACCACGATGGGCACCGAAAGCTGCTCCGGGTCGCCATTCACCATCTCCGACAGGATGCTGGATTGCCCATCACCCCCGACGGCGCGCCGAACGTGGCGGAAGAGCGCCGACTGGCTCACCAGCGTCTCCCAGCAGCCCCGGTTGCCGCAGTTGCAAAGCTCGCCGTTGGGGTCCATCGTCATGTGGCCGAACTCCCCCGCGAAGCCCATCCTGCCACCCACCAGCCTGCCGTTCCGCACGATGCCCCCGCCCAACCCGACCCCCGCGCTGATGTACAGCACCTCCTCATGCTCCTGCGCCGCGCCGAAATAGTGCTCACCCAGCGCCGCCATATTCGCCTCATTGTTCACGAAGACCGGAATATTGAAGGCGTCGCGCAGTATCGAGCCGAGAGGCACATCCCTCCATCCCAGGTTCGGAGCAAAGAGCAGCGTCCCATTCGCCTGGTCCACAAGGCCCGGCACCCCCAGCGCCAACCCGAAGACGCTCCCCGCCTCACGCCCTGCCTCGATGGCCTCCCCCATCAGAGACAACGCCCTGCTCATAATGGCGGGCTGCCCCATGCCGGGGTGAGTCTGCTCTCGGTGCTGCCACTTCATCTCGACGGCGAAGTTCGTCAGGATGACAGAGATAAAGTCAACCCCAATCTCCGCGCTGACGATGCAGCCAGCCCCCGGATTCAGTTCCAGAAGTACACCCGGACGCCCCGTGCCTGCTGATTCGATTCCTATTTCGCGGACAATCTGGTATTCAATCAACTCGCGCACGAGGCTGGAGACCGTCGCCTTGTTCAACTTCGTCATCTCTGCCAGCGTCGCGCGCGAGACAGGGGCGCGCTCTAGCAGATGGTGCAGAATGACCGAGAGGTTCATCTGCCGAACCAGCGCGTGATCACCAGTCTGAAAGCGGCTTCGTGAGGACATGAAAAGCGCTGACCTTAGGTGAAAGGAGAGCTTGGTGCGATTAGTTTGTTGAGTCAACAAACTAATCGCAGGGTATCATATCTTCTTCCCCGTGTCAATGGCACACCAAAAGGTTCATAAGAATCCATAGCACTCCTTTATGTCAACATTACTGTCCCCACTTCGCCCGCCAGGGCGATGCACGTTCAGCCCCCGCCCGTCCACCTTCCACCGTCTATTCCATATTACTACAGCCTCACCTGCAACATACCCAATAGCCGAATTGCCCGGAACGCAGTAGCATACCGTCGCCGTCAGTCGTTGCCGTAAAGTCGTTGGCGGTCGTCGGTCATCGGTCGTCGGTCGTCGGTCGTCTACCCATCTGCCCAAAGGCTCGCCATCCATGCGCGTCACCCTCTTCATCACCTGCTTCAACGACACCCTCTTCCCCGAAACCGGGCGGGCGATGGTGCATCTCCTTGAGCGGCTGGGCCATCAGATCCACTTCCCGCTGGAGCAGACCTGTTGCGGGCAGATGCACTTCAACACCGGCTACCAGCGCGAGGCCGTCGCCCTCGTGCGGCACTTCGTCACCGTCTTCGGCGACGCCGAGGTCGTCGTGGCCCCATCCGCCTCCTGCGTCGCGATGGTCCGCGACCTCTACCCGATGGCGGCGGACCTCGCGCGCGACCCCACCCTGAAGGCACAGGTGGCCGCCCTCGCCCCGAAAGTCTTCGAGCTTTCCGAATTCCTGGTCAACGTACTGGGTGTAGAAGACGTGGGAGCCTACTACCCGCACCGCGTCACCTATCATCCCACCTGCCACTCCCTGCGAATGCTGCACGTCGGCGACGCCCCCCTCCGCCTGCTCCGCGCCGTACGCGGCATAGACCTCGTGCCCTTGCCCGACGCGGCGGAATGCTGCGGCTTTGGCGGAACCTTTGCCATCAAAAACGCCGACACCTCAATGGCGATGCTTGGTGACAAACTATCCAGCGTCCTCAGCACCCACGCCGAGGTCTGCGCGGCGGCGGACAACTCCTGCCTCATGCACATCGGCGGCGCGCTCCACCGCCAGCGTGCCGGAGTCCGCACCATTCACCTCGCTGAAATCCTCGCCTCCACCGAGGAAGCAGCAGGACTCTAGCGGAGACAGACAATGCCCGAATCCCAGCGCAACATCCAGCAGAAACATGACATGTTCCGGGGTCAGCAAAGCACCCTAATCCAGACGCACTCCATAGGCGTCATTCCGCCCTTCCAGGACGGTGCGCGCATCGCGCTTGAGAACACGCAGTTGCGCCGCAACCTCCACAAAGCGACGCAGACCATCCGCGCCAAGCGGGCGGCAGTCGTGGACGAGATGCCCGACTGGGAGCCTCTGCGCGAGGCGGGCCGCGCCCTGAAGCAGCGCGTCCTTCGCCACCTGGACGACTATCTCCTGGAACTGGAAGCCTCCGTGCAGCGCGCGGGTGGGCAGGTTCACTGGGCGCGTGACGCCGACGAGGCCAACCGCATCATCACCGACCTTGTGCGCGGCTACGGGGCGAAGCAGGTCGTCAAGGTCAAGTCCATCACGACTGACGAGGTCCATCTAAACAATTCACTCCAATCCATCGGCGTCGAAGTCACAGAGACCGACCTGGCAGAACTCATCATCCAGCTTGCCGACGAGCGCTCCTCGCACATCCTCGTGCCCGCCATCCACAAAAACCGCGCCGAGATTCGAGAGCTATTCATCCGCAAGTTCGGCCTTGAAGAGCTATCCGACAGCCCGAAAGAGTTGGCCGAGGCCGCGCGGCTGCACCTGCGCCGCAAGTTCCTATCGGCGGAGGTCGGCATCAGTGGCGCGAACTTCGCCGTCGCCGAGACAGGCACGGTCTGCGTCGTCGAATCCGAGGGCAACGGGCGGATGTGTACGACGCTGCCGCCCGTGCTCATCACCCTCATGGGCATCGAAAAAGTAGTACCCAGCATGGACGACCTGGGCGTCTTCATGCAACTGCTGCCGCGCTCCTCGACGGGCGAGCGCATGAACCCCTACAACTCCCTCTGGACGGGCGTGACGCGGGGCGACGGTCCACAGCACTTCCACCTCGTCCTGCTCGACAACGGGCGGACCCGCGTTCTGGCCGATGAGATAGGGCGGCAGACACTATACTGCATCCGGTGCAGCGCCTGCCTCAACGTCTGCCCGGTCTACTCGCGCACGGGCGGTCACGCCTACCACTCCGTCTATCCTGGACCCATCGGCGCGATTCTGACCCCGCAGTTGGTAGGCGTCGAGAACGCGCCGAGCCTTCCGTATGCCTCCTCCTTGTGCGGCGCGTGCTACGAGGTCTGCCCCGTGAAGATTAACATTCCCGAAGTCCTCATTCACCTGCGCGGCGAGGTCGTGCGCCACCAGCAGGACCACGACGGTCTGCGCGGCAGGGCGGACCCGGAGAACGTGGCGATGAAGACCCTCGCCTACCTCTTCGCCGACCCCGCGCGCTACGAGCGGGCGCAGAAATTGGGCCGCGTGGGACAGTGGCCGCTCGCGCGTGGCGGCTCCATCCAGTGGCTACCGGGTGCGCTCGCCGGGTGGACCGCAATGCGCGACCTGAAACCCATGCCCAAACAGACCTTCCGCGAGTGGTGGAGGACCACGCGAGGATGAGCACGGGAAAAGAGGCCATTCTATCGAGCATACGCGCGGCCCTGCGCGACGTGCCCGCCGCCGAGAAGCCATCCGACGTACCCGTGTCGCGGGACTACCTGAAGCACTCCGAAACCCCGCGCGAGGAGTTGGTGTTTCTCTTCATGGAGCGGGTGGCCGAGTACAAAGCCACCGTCCGGCGTGTGAGCGAGGAAGCGCTGCGCGCGGCAATCACCGAAGCGTGCCACATGCGGGGTGTGGGTCGTCTCGTCGTGCCGCCGGACCTGCCCCAGGAGTGGGAGCCGGAAAGCGTCGAGTTGCTGCGCGACGAGGGGCTGTCACACGAGCAGCTTGACCGGAGCGATGGCGTGCTGACAGGGTGCGCGCTCGGCATCGCCCAGACGGGAACCATCGTGCTCGATGGCGGCGAGGTTCAGGGGCGACGCGCCATTACCCTGCTGCCGGACTATCACCTCTGCGTCGTGCGGGAGGAGCAGATTGTTGGGCTGGTGCCGGAGGCGTTCGCGCATCTAGCCTATACTGTCGGTGAGGGAGGCCGTCCCATCACGCTCATCTCCGGCCCGTCGGCGACCTCAGATATTGAATTGAGCCGCGTGGAAGGCGTGCATGGCCCGCGCACGCTGGAAGTGCTTGTGGTTGGATGAGCGGGGAGTGACTGGTATGATTTAGCTACAGCAGAGCCATTGGCTACGCGAAGCTGAGTAGAGATTGGAGATGTAGCGTGTTGACCCGTCAGGAATACGAGCGAATCGAGGAGATGGTACTGGCTCCCTGGGCGGCGCACAGCGGCAAGAGCCAGGGCCGCGCTGTGCCGGAAGACGAGCACGACTATCGCACTGCCTTCCAGAAGGATCGGGACCGCATCATCCACACCACCGCCTTCCGGCGGCTGGAGTACAAGACGCAGGTCTTCGTCAATTTCGAGGGCGATTATTATCGCACGCGCCTGACGCACACCATCGAGGCGGCGCAAATCGGGCGGACGATTGCCCGCGCCCTGCGGCTGAACGAAGACCTCACCGAAGCCATCACCCTGGCGCACGACCTGGGTCACACCCCCTTCGGCCACGCCGGGGAGCAGGTTCTCCACGCGCTGATGGCAGAGCATGGCGGCTTCGAGCACAACAAGCAGACCCTCCGCATCGTGACGGAGTTGGAGGAGCGCTTCCCGGAGTTTCCGGGGTTGAACCTGACCTACGAGGTGCGCGAGGGCATCGTCAAGCATGAGTCGGCGTACGATATTGCGGACCCCAACAACGAGATCTACCAGCCTCACTTGAAGCCAACGCTTGAGGCGATGGTGGTGAACTACTGCGACGCCATAGCGTACACAACGCATGACCTGGACGACGGGCTGCGGAGCGGCATCCTCTCCTATGAGCAGCTACAGGATGCGAAGCTGGCACTATTCGACGAGGCAATGGCGCTCGTCGGCGAGGTGAAGTGGGACGACATGGCACGCCACCGGATGATTCGCAAGCTCATCAATCTCCTGGTGACGGACCTGCTTCGCGCGTCGGACGAGGCGATTCAGAGCGCGGGCCTCTCCTCTCTGGACGACGTGCGACAATATAATCAGAAGCTTATTCGCCACTCGGAAGAGATGGCGGAAAAAGAGGCGGCGCTGAAGAACTTTCTCTTTGAGAACATGTACCGCCACTACCGAGTCGTGCGGATGCTGGTGAAGGCGCAACGAATTCTAAAAGCGATTTGGCAGGGCTATGTGGACAAGCCAGAGCAGTTGCCCCCACACCGGCGGGCACGCGCCGAGCGGCTGGGCGTCCATCGTGCGGTGACGGACTACATCGCGGGAATGACCGACCGCTACGCGATGCAGGAGTGGGACAGGCTGTTCAACCCTTGGGAGCGTCCATGAGGATGACGACCGACGACCGACGACCGACGACCGACGACCGCTAACGGATAACGGCATAACGCAAGGACGCAAAGACGCAAAGGGGTTTTCATAGAGAATGGCACATTAGAGAAATTGAGGCTCTTTGTGGCCGTCCTCGCCTAAAGCGCCTACCGTCCTTTGTGTTCTTCGCCGACAGCGCCTACTGTTGGTGTGTCTCTGTGGTTAAAATCCGTTAGCCGTTATCCCGCATCCCGTATCTCGCATCCTTCCGTCCTCATTCCTCATCCTTCCGTCTCATTCCTCATCCCTTCTGCTGGGGGGTGAGTTCAACGACGAGGCGCTCGAAGTAGGCGCTGTCGGCGGGGCCGTTGTTGCCATACTCCACCTCGCGGATGCGGGCACGCACGCGGAGGGACTTGGTTTCGAGGTCTATGGTGTCGCCTTCCCGCGCGAGGATGAGTTCGCCCTTGGGGGTCAGGCGGCTGCGTAGCTCCTCGCTGTTCCAGGCGTATTCGCTGAGGAGCACTTTGGTCACGGTGCGGATGTCGTCCTTGTCGAAGAGCCAGATTTCAAAGGCGGAGACCTGCTGCGGCGAGCCGTCGTTCAGTGTGTCGCTGATGCCGACACCGCACTCGCCGAGGAATTCGGTCTGTGAGGTCTCGATGGAAAAGCTCATGTCGTAGCCATCGTCGCCGTAGTTGTAGCGGGTGACGAACTCGCCCAGCGCGGGGGAGTAGCGGGCCGGGCCTGTTTCCAGGGGCACGAACTGGACCTCGCGGGCGGGTTCTTCGGCCTCCTCGTCGCCCTCCGGTTCATCCATGAACCTGTCCAGAGCCTCGTCCGCGTCCCCTTCATTGGCCTCGTCACGGGCGGGGGCGGACGCCTTCTCACCTTTTGGGGCGCGGGCGGGCGAAGCGGGGCGCTGGCCTCCGCCCCGGAAACCGCCGCTCTGCGCCTGCCGGACGCGCGTGATTGCGACAGCCGCCACCCCTAGAAGGAGAATGGCTAGCAGCCCACCGCCGCAGAGCATTAGTAAGGAGCCGAGGCGGTTGCCCGTCTCGCCCTGCGGAACGGGCGCGGCAGCGTCGGGCTGACCTGCTGGGCTACCCGGTTGGACGGCGAGCGCCTGGGCGAGGGCCTGCAAGCGCTGCTCCGCCGCGAGGTCGCCCGACTGCTGGGCGGTGACAATCTCCTGGCCGAGGAGAGCCGCTAGCTCGTCGGGCGCGAAGAACTGCGGTTGCAGGCGGCGGCGAGCCAGGTCCAGGTCCTGATTCAGCGAGTAGGAGTCCGCCGTCATGGTAATCCATTGTTCCTGACCGCTGGGCGAGAGCTGGCCGGGGTGGGCGTTGGTGTATTGCACGGGCGAGATGACCCAGGCGTAGGTCAGGCCAAGGGCCAGGCCGAGAATACCCGTTATCAGGGGCAGAAGCCATCTGGGGAGAGAGCCGCCTTTGCCGCCAGCGCGTCGCGCTTCTAATCGCATGTGTGGTTTGCCTCCAGGGGTGTTGGCATGAAATGGTTCAAGGCTCCGGTAGTGGCCATTGTAACATAGGCGCGAAATTCGTGACAAGGGTCGCTCCGGGCCGACGATGCAGCCCATAACAGCATGGCGGCTAGGCCAATACGGCTATTTGATTCAACAATGAATATTATTACAATGTGTAAAGTAGCGGGCGCGCCCCTTGTGCCCCGCCGTCTTCCTATACGTATCGTCGAACATGGAGAGCTATCATGGAACTCGTTTGGGACCCCGTCAATGCCATGCTTCTGTTCTGGGGCTGCTTTCTGGTGGGCGCTATCATCTCACAGCGGAAGCACGACGACGAAGCCTGAAACCTATGGAGAAGTGAGCTAAAGGCTGGACGAGCAGCATGGTCCAGGCTCTAGCTGATTTCTTTATAAAGACGCCCTCGCAGGAAGCCGCTCCGAGCGGCTTTTTGCTTTAGAGGCGACCAAATACTCCCACTGCTGGTTATGCCGCGAATGCGGGCGGCTTGCCTTCGGTGAACCCGCCACTGCTACAACCTACGGTTCATGCGGGGCGGATGGCGAGGTCGAGTCTGCTGAGGAGGAGGGTAACGCGGGCGATTTCGGGGCGCGCGCCGAGGCGCGAGAGGGTGTCGGAGAGTTGAAGGAGCAGGTGGTGCGCCCGCGTGATGTCATCGTTGATGAGGTGCTCGGCGAGGCGGAGTTGGAGGTGGGCCTGCTCGTAGAGGGCGCGCCGGTCGGGGAGCATGCTGATTGCGCCTTCGAGCGCGTCGGCATCGCCATCGGCCAGAATGCCCGCGACGAGCACGCGGTAGCGTTCCAGGGTGTCGTCATTGCGGTGCGCCCAGATGGACGCCTGACGCCGGAGTTGGGCCGCCTCGGCGTAGCGCGCGGCCTGCTGGAGGGTCTCGGCGCGAAGGCGATAGAGGGCGGGCAGGGGCTGCGAGAGCATGTGGCGCTGCGCCTCGTCAAGGCTCTCTTTGAGCATCGCGCCCGCGACCTGGGGGTCGCCCTGGCGCATGAGAATCTCGGCGACGCTAGCGCGAATCATGACGATGAGCGCGACCAGCCCCAGGCGGCGGGCGATAATTTGGGCCTCTTGCAGGGCGTGCTGGGCCTCGGCGTAGCGGCCCTGCCGAACGAGGAGGGAGCCTAGCTGGTAGAGGGTGCTCGCCAGGGGTTCAGCGAGGTTCGTCCGCCGCCATTGAGGAAGGCTGTCCTCGAACGCCTCTACGGCATCCAGCCAGTTGCCCTGGTCGCGCTGGGATTCGCCGAGGGAAGTGAGGAGGGCGGCCTGCTCGCGGCTATTCTCTTCAAGGGAGGCGACGGCGAGCGCGGAGTCGTAGGCGGAAAGGGCGATGTGGTCCTGCTCCAGGTGGCGGTAGAGGTCACCGACCCGCTGATAGCAGGCGAGCAGGAGATTATTCGTGCCGTGCTGGCGAGCGAGGTGCAGGGCGCGCTCCGCCGCCTGCACAGCCTCCTGAAAGTCGCCCTTGCGCTCGCGGAGGTGGCTTTGCAGGAGGGCGAGTCTGACGAGTTCGTCGCCTTCAGTGGGGGGGACGACGCGCAGGGCGCGGGTCAACCAGCGCTCCGCCTCCTCGACAGATTGCCCCTTCCCGTCACTGCCACTCTCATCCAGAATGACCTCGGCCCGCTTGCGGGAGAGGCGGGCAGCGACGGCGCGGTTGGCCTCGCTTGGGGGGAGGCCCTGCATCTGCGACAGCGCGCGTTCGTAGTAGCGGCTCGCCTCCCACCACGCTTGCAGGTGCGCGGCGGCGTCGCCCTGTTTTTCGTTCAGTTGCAGCCACAGATCGCCCCCAACCGCTTCGAGGGAGAAAGCGCCCAACTGCTCGGCGAGTTGGCTGACGAAGCCCGCTTCCATCAGCGCTTCGCTCCGCTCGACGAGGAGCGCGGCGGCGCGCGGCGCATCGCCACCCTGCCGGAGATGGGCTGCCGCGACGAGTTGCTCTTCCAAGGTGCCGCGTGAGAGCACTTCGGCGGCACGGCGGTGCCACTCGTCGGCGGGGAGGGCGTTGTACTGTTCCAGCACCTCGACGAGCGCACCGTGAACGCGCCAGCCGCGCAGGGTGTGCTCGACGAAGCCGCGCCGGTGGAGAGCTTTCAGGTCGTCCACCACGCCCTCGGCATCCTCGCGCCCGGCGACGACATAGGCGAGGAGGGAGGCGACGTAGGAGCGGCGGAGGACGCTGGAGGCGAAGAGCAGCCGCTTCTGGGCCTCGCGCAGCCCCTCCAACGCGACGAGGAGGGTACGGAGCACGCCCGGCGTCTGCCCGTGAAAGGAACCCATGTGCAGTTGGCCCGTTGGGGCATGGACGATTTTTTCAATCAGTTGCGTGACGCTCTCGCCGTCGTCCAGCCGTGCCGCCGCGAGGTGGGCAGCCAACGGGGAGCCTTCCAACTGGCGCAGGAGGCGCTGGCTCTCGTCGGGGGGGAAGGGTTGGGCGGTGAGGGTGTGGAGCAGTTGCTGCACGTCGGAGATGGGGAGGGGGTTGAGACGTTCGGGCACGTCCACGCCGGGGGGGTGCAGGCGCGTGGTGACGATGACGGCTCCGGGCAGTTGGCGCAGCAGTTGAAGCGCGGGGCGGCGTCCCCCACCCAGCGCGCCGAGGTCGTCTATCACCAGAAGATAATCGTGCTCGGCAATCTGCCGGACGAGATGCTGCGCCCGCTCGTCAAGGCTGCGCTCTTTGCCGGGGCGCTGCCCAAGCTGGCGTTCCAGGTCGTCGAGGAGGCCGCCATAGGAGAGCACCTCGCGCCCGTCCACCCAGAGGATGCCATCGCTGAAGTAGCCGCTCTGCCACATGCGGTGGGCCATCGTGAGGGCGAGTGTGGTCTTGCCGATGCCGCCCGGCCCGGTGAGGAAGACGAGGCGCGGCCCCGCGAGTAGGCGGCGGCGCAGGGTCTGCATCTCCTCCTCGCGCCCGACGAAGGGGTCGGGCGCGGCGGGGAGAGAACTGGGGACCGCCGACACATCGCCGCTCAGGTGGTACTGGCGGAGGACCATGGTGGCAGTCGAGCCGTCGAGGAAGCTGGTCATCGAATACGGATAAGCTCTCGCGGGAAGGTGGTCAGGCTCTCACCGCCCGATTCGGTGACGACGATGTTGTCTTCGACGCGGACACCGCCGAGGCCGGGAAGGTAGATGCCCGGCTCGACAGTGAAGACGTTGCCGACGGCGAGCGGTTGGTTGTTGCCCGCCACCATGTAGGGCGGCTCGTGGATTTCGAGCCCCAGTCCGTGCCCGGTGCGATGGATGAAGTATTCACCGTACTCGCCCCGGTCAATGACGGCGCGTGTGGCGCTGTCTATATCGTCGCCCGTCGCGCCGGGCCGGACGGCGGCGCGGCCCGCCTCGTTGGCGCGGAGGCAGAGGTCGTAAATCTGCTCGATTTCCCAGGGGACCGGCTCGACGGCCAGGCAGCGGGTGATGTCGCCGGAGTAGTGGTTCACGGTCGCGCCGCAGTCTATGATAACCACGTCTCCCGGCTGAATGGCGCGGTCGCCGGAGCCTGCGTGCGGCTCGGCGCTGCGCGGGCCGGAGACGACGTGCGGGTTGAAGGCCATGCTGTCGGCCCCCTCGGCCAGCATGCTCACCTGAATGGCGGCGGCAATCTCGCGCTCGGTCTGGCCGACGCGAATGCCCTCGATAGCCCGTTGCAGGCCGCGCTCGGTGACGGCGATGGCGTGGCGAATCGCTTCCAGTTCGTGCTCGTCCTTGACGGCGCGAAGCGAGGAGAGAAAGCCGTCGGCGGGGCGGAGTTGGAGGCCCGGCGCGACACTGCGAAGCATCTCGCCCTCGCCATAGCGCATGACGTTGAACTCGACCCCGACTGCCGCGTTGCCCACGCCAAGGTCGCGCAGCATGGCACGCAGGCTTTCCAGCGGCCCCTCCTCGTCGCGCCATTCGTAAACCTGAATGCCCAAGGGACGAATGTAGGGCGCTTCCAGCGCGGGCGCGAGGGCGACGGGCGCGCCCTGTTTCGGAAGGAGTAGCAGGTTCAGGCGCTCGCTGGCGTGGAGCGGCGCGCCGGAGACATAGTAGTAGTTGGGGCCGGGGATGAGGGCGAGAAGGTCAAAGGGGGCCTCTGCCATCCTGGCCCGAACGCGGTCAAAGCGGTTGATCATGGTTATACCCTTTAGATGAAGGACCATAACGGCAAACGGATTTTCACCACAAAGACACAAAGGACACCAAGAACACCCACAAAGAGCCTCAATTGCTCTTGAACGTGACATTCTCTATAGATAAATTCCCCTTGCGCCCTTGCGTTATGCCGTAAGTGTACTGCTTCGCGAGGTTCGCATACATCGGTCCTTGACCAGGTGTACATCAAGTAGGGTCTAGCTCCTTACTTGTCATCCTGAACGAAGTGAAGGATCCACCCAGCAAGGTTCCTACCTAAAGCGTTAGCATGCTTTGCGTCCTTGCGTCTTTGCGTTATGCCGTAATCCGTTAGCGGTCGTCGGTCGTCGGTCGTCGGTCGTCAATCGTCGTCTGCCCCGCGAGGCCGAGGGTTTCGGCTTCGGCCTGCATCGCTTCGAGGACCGTCTGGATGTGCTCGTCGAGCGGGACGCCGAGTTGTTCGGCGGCGTGGGTTATCTCGTCGCGGTTGACGCCCGCCGCGAAGCGCCCATCCTTCCACTTCTTCTTGACGCTCTTGACCGTCACATCGCGGATGTCCTTGTTGGGGCGGACGAGCGCGACGGCGGTGATGAGGCCAGTCAGTTCGTCTACGGCGACGAGGGTGCGCTCCATCAGCGATTCGGGGGCGACACCTGTAATCTCCTCCGCGTGGGAGAGAATCGCACGAACGGCCTCTTCGGGCCATCCCTCCTCGCGGAGGAGGCGCGTGCCGACGAGGGGATGGCCCTCGACGCTCACGTCGGGGTTTTCTTCGTAGTCGAAGTCGTGGAGCAGGCCCACCGCCGCCCATAGCGACTCGTCGCCGCCCAGTTTGCGGGCGTAGGCGCGCATGGCAATGGAGACGGCGCGCATGTGGTTGCGGAGCGATTCACTCCGTGTATGCTCGGTGACGAGCCGCCAGGCGTGTGCTTCGTCGTACATTGGATTCAACCCTGCGTACTTTCCTCAATAGCAGACGACCGACGACTGACGACCGACGACCGACGACCGCTAACGGCAAACGGATTTTTACCACAAAGGCACAGAGAACACAGAGCACGACCACAAAGAGTCTGATTTTCTCCCGCTACTGAGGAATCCCCTTTGCGCCTTCGCCTAAAGCGCCTACTGTTGGTGCGCCCTTGCGCCCTCGCCTAAAGCGCCTACCGTCGGTGCGTTGTGCCGTTAAGTTGTTGCCGTTCATTTTGAATTTTGCATTTTTAATTTTGAATTCGTCAGCGTCTGCCTGTGAGTTGGTCGTAGAGCTGGCGGACGCCCTGCCGGAAGAGGTTGCGTTCCTCGTCGCGGCGGGTGTTGTCTATGGGCCACTCTTCAAAGAAGGGCATCATCTTTGAGACGATTTCGTCGCGGGCACGGCCCCCTTCGATAAGTTCTTCGACGCGGGCGCGCATCGTTTCGAGGTAGGCGGCGAGGGGAGCCAGTTCCGTGTTCCGCACGGGGCCACCGTGGCCGGGGACGACCCACGCCAGGTCCATCACCTCGATAGCGCGGAGCGTCATGAGCCAGTCGGTGATGTTGGAGAGGCCCATATAGGGGCGGTAGTTGTTCACCACCACGTCCCCCGTGAAGAGGACACGCGCATCGGAGAGGAAGAGGCCGATGCTATTGGAGGCGTGCCCCGGCAGGTGCAGCAGTTCAATCTCGCGGTTTCCGAGGTAGATGGTGAGCCTGTCGAAGAGGGTCACGTTGGGGAAGCGGAGGTCGTAATCCTCGACCAGAGCGCTGACCGCCGCCTCGTTTGGCTCGTTGTCAGAGACGAACTTGCGGTACTGCTCCTTGGCTTTGTCCGTCAGGCGCATACGCCCCCGGCTCTCGTCGTGGGCAATCACGTCGCCCGCGAAAAAGCTGTTGCCCATGACGTGCTCCTGGAGGTGGTCAGTGTTGATGACGTAGCGGGTGGGGCCGAACTTCTCGATACGCTCACGCCAGTCCACCGCGACGGAGGGGAGCATGGGGGTATCTACTGTGACGACGCCATCATCGGTGACGATGAGGCCGAGATTAACCCCCCGGAAGGAAGGCTCGTAATAAACGCCATCGGCTATCTGCTGCACAGCCATTCACTCCTGACGGTTGAGGGCCGCGCCGGGCAACGTGGCATAGGCCCTGCTCTTGCTCTCTTATGGATTCGGCATTCTAGCATAGGGGGAGTGTCATCACAAGGCAATTTGGAGGTCCGTGCGGGAAGAGACGCACGCCTGAAGCAAAGAATATTATGTCAACTGGGTTGGGTGGATTCAGAAGTCGTATAAAGTAGTTGAGGCCAACACTAGCCCGTTTGTGCTCTTCCATACTGGCCGTTACTGGCCTTTACTGGTCTTTTCAAGGCAAGGGGCACGCCCAAGCTTTGTGCTATACTTTGCGGTAACTTCTTCGGGCGGGAATGGTTCCCTAAGCGGAAAGGGTGAGTGATGGCGGCACCACGAATATGTCCTCACTGCGGAACGGCCAACGAGCCGGGCGCGAGCTTCTGCGGCGCTTGCGCGACACAGTTGTTCTCGACGAGCACGACACTGGCTCCCGTCCGCCACAAGAGCAACCTGCCCGCCCTGACCCAGCGCGAGAAAGCGACGCTCGGCGGGGTCGCAGTCGGCATGACGGCGGTGGCCCTGCGCGTCGGCGCGGCGCTGCTGAAGCAGTTTGCCGAGCGGAAGCCGAACCTTCCCGCGCAACAGGCCCCGGAGCCGCCGCCGAAGCTGGTGGTTCGGCGGCGCTGGGTGGTCGGCGATGCGACGGGCGCGACGCGCTGGGGCGAGGAGGAGGTCGAGGTGCATCACCCGGACGACGCGGGGACGTACCGCGTCTGGCTGGGACGCCCGGACAGGTGATATACGGGATACGAGATGGACAGAAATGTTCATCTCGCAATAAATGACAGGTGAGTTGGTAGGCTATGGAACAGAAACCATTGGTGGCGCTGGTAGGGCGTCCGAACGTGGGCAAGTCCACGTTGTTCAATCGAATCATAGGCGAACGCCGGGCCATCATCCAGGATGAGCCGGGCACCACCCGCGACCGGAACTACGGCGAGGGGGAGTGGCTGGGCCGCGAGTTCCTGGTGGTGGACACCGGCGGGCTGCTCCTGCGGGACGAGGACCACTTCGCGCCGCGCATCCGGCAGCAGGCGCTGGCGGCGATGGAGGAGGCAGACGCCATCGTCTTCGTTGTGGACGCGAAGGATGGGCTGACGACCGCAGACCGCGAGGTGGCGGAGTTGCTGCGGACGACGACCAAGCCGGTCGTGCTGGCGGCGAACAAGGCGGAGAGTCATGAGCGCCGCATGAACGCGGTAGAGTTCTACGAGCTTGGCATTGGCGAGCCGATTACGATTACGGCGCAGCACGGCACGGGCGTGGGCGACCTGCTGGACGAGGTGGTGGCGGTGCTGCCGCCCCGAACGGTGGAGGATGAAGACGACGAGAGCATTCGCGTGGCAATCGTGGGCCGCCCGAACGTGGGCAAGTCGAGCCTGCTGAACAAGCTGCTGCGCGAGGAGCGGGTGATGGTCAGCCCCATCGCCGGAACGACGCGCGACGCGATTGACACGGCGTTGACGTGGGAGGGGCAGCCATTCACGCTGATTGACACGGCGGGCATCCGGCGGCGCGGCAAGGTGGAGCACGGGGTGGAGTACGTCTCCGTGCTGGGCGCGATGAAGGCGCTGGAACGGGCCGACGTGGCGCTGCTGCTGATTGACGCAGTGGACGGCGTGACGGCGCAGGACACGCACGTCGCCGGGTACATCCTGGAAAACTACAAGAGCGTTGTGGTGGTGGTGAACAAGTGGGACGCCATCGAGAAGGACACGCACACGATGCCGGAGTACGAGGCGCGCGTGCGGGAAGAGCTGGCCTTCATGCCCTACGTTCCGGTGATGTTCATCTCGGCGCTCACGGGGCAGCGCGTGAACAAGGTGCTGGAGATGGTGCAGTTGGTCTACGCGGAGCGGCACAAGCGCGTCCCGACGGCGGAGTTGAACCGCCTGATGCGCGATGTGACAACGCGCCACGCGCCGCCCACACAGGGCAACCGCAAGCTGCGCTTCCGCTTCGCCACTCAGGCGGAGGTCTCCCCGCCAACGTTCGTCTTCTTTGTGAACCACGAGGAGATGGTCCACTTCTCCTACCAGCGCTACATCGAGAACAACCTGCGGGAGCAGTACAAGTTCGTCGGCACGCCGATTCGGATGCGCTTCCGCGAGGGAGAGGGCGACGAGCGCTTCAGCAACAAGGGACGTGGCAAGGAAAAGGATAAGGGGTAGAGGAAAAGAACAAGGAAACCAGGGCGCTCGCTGGGTTCGTCCAGTGAGCGCCCTGGTTTTGGGGGGTGCGTAGATTGCTGTAGCGATTGCGATGCCGGAGGGAATCTGATACACTTCGGCGTACCAAATCTTGTAAGAAAATGGCCTAAAGCCAGCGAAGTATAGGGCGATTGAGGATGGCGAGCCGCGCGGTGGTCAATCTGAATAGCCCCCTGCTGCTATACCAGCGACACCGCGAGCGCATCGAGGACGCGCTGGTGGCGGCGGGACTTGCCGTGCTCGTGGCGCTTTTCCTGGAAGCGGCGAGCGTCGCCGCCGGACCCTGGCGGACGGTGCTGTTGCTGGCAATCGTCGGGTCGGGGACTTACTCGCGGGCGCTGGGGTATCACGTCGCCCTGGCGGTGCTGCTGTGGCCCCTGTGGAGGCTCTCGCCTTACCTGACGCTTCTGTTCCTGGCGGTGGCGCTGCCGCTGCGCGGCTGGGTCATGGAGCGGCTGGGTTGGGTGCTGCTCGTGGCAGGTGCTCCAGCACTGGCGCAGTGGCAGGTTGTCGGGGTAGTGCCCTTATTGGCGGGGTTAGTGGCGGGACCAAGGACGGCGCTGGGTGTCGGTCTTTTCGCCGCGCTGTGGCTCAAAATGGTTGGTGGGCTGGCGGGCTGGCAGCCGGAGATGGGCGCGCTACACGGTGCGTCCCTCTCGCTGGCAGCTATCGAGGCGCGAGTCGCGGGGGCATCTTTCCCCGACACGATGCGGCTGCTGGCGGAACCGCTCAGAGAGTCTCCCTTGCTCTACGCCCTTCAAATAGTGGCGTGGGGCGCGGCGGGCTGGCTGGTCGCTACGCTGCGGCAGGTGGAGTGGAAAGAGGGCAGGCCACAGTTACCGCTCGTGCCGGTGCTGGCGACGGGTGTGCTGGTGCTCTGGAGCGCGCTCTTCCTGCTGCCGGTCTGGTTCGATTCGCAATCATTCTTCGCGTTGCTGGCGGCACCGACGCCGACTGTGGGCTTGGCGCTATCGGCCATCCTGGCGGCGCTGCTCTCCGCGCTGTACGAGAGTGTTCACTATCCCGTCACTACTCGCACCAAACGACGCGCCCCGGCAAAGCCCCGCGCGAAGAAGCAGATGGGCAGGGAAGGGATGCGGCAGGCGCGAGAGGCCAACCGCACGCGCACGGCGGAGCGGCGGCATCCCTGGTCGGATATTCCTCTGCCGGAGGATGAAGAGCCTACTTTGCTGAGTGCGGAATGATTGCCGAGCCGCTCGTCTGGTGGGTGCTTGGTGGCGCTGCACTGTTGAGTGTGGTCTTTTTGCTGTGGTGGCGCGGAGGGTCGTCGCTCGGCTTTGAGGTGACGGTTGACCACCCGGTTTTCTACCCCAACCGGAGGACGGCGCAACGGCTGCTGGTCATTCGCCTGCGCCTGTCCCAGTCCGCCACAGTGGAGATTGACCTTTACGACGAGTTCAACCGCCACGTCATGAAGTTGGGGCGCGGGCGGAAGCTGGGCGCGGGCGAGCACTTCCAACTATGGAATGGGCGAGACGAGCTAGGGACGCGCTTGCCCGGCGGCTCGTATCTAATTCAGGGAACGGCCCGCAGACGGACAAGCGTCGTGACAAGCAGTGTGTGGGTGCGACTTGACCCATCGGAGGGAGTGGAGCATCGCAAGATAATGACGCCCCAGGGCTTTGAGGAGTGGGTGGACGAGGGGCAGATTGTGGAGGAGAGCACGGTTCCCGTGTAGTTTTGAACCTTGCGAGAGTGCCAGATTTTACCCGGCCGCCAGGGCGATTACATCTTCAACGCCCAGCCCGTAAATCTGCGGTGGCTCCACGCCGAGCAGAGCGAGG